>DUGQ01000162.1 GCA_013331315.1 Thermoplasmata archaeon | reverse complement strand
GTATTCGGAAAGTCCATCGGCGATGACCTCCAGGTGTGCCGCCGCTCCGCTCGGAATGTTCCACTCTCCCAGACCCATGCAAGCGATTGAGAACACGTCCTCGTTCCCTGACGAGTCGAGCAGGTCGGCGAGCCAAGGCTCCCATCCGAGGGATATAACAACGTCTGCGGAGGCGATCGTGACGACATCGCTGGGGCTAGTGTCGAAATGCGAAGGGCACACCCCGGCCGGCATTATGTACTCGACGGATACCGAATCACTCAGCTCCTCCCCGAACACGTTGGCGGCGAAATCAGCAAGCGCCGAATTCGTACAGACGATTCTGATTGGCTCGTCCTCCGCCAGCGCGAGACTGACGAAGGCAGTCGACGAGAGGACGACGACCAACGCGATACAAACTGGCAATCTCTGGATGCGCGACGCAAATCCATCTCTCCCCATTCGTATCACCCTTTCGCGATTTCGTAATACCGTAGACGGGATCGGTATTTAGACCTTTGTTGACCAAACATCTCCGTGACAACTGCGAAGCGCCGCGCCCTTACAACTGCTCACGTGGTCTGGGAAAGGTTTAAGATAATGAATTATAATTCATAACTCGTGCCCAGACCGAGAAGGTGCAGAAGGGTCTGCTGCGAGCCGGGCTACAGACTCTACAAACCCCAGGGAACTCCGACCACTCAGCTCCACAAGATAGACCTGGGCCTAGACGAACTCGAGGCTCTGCGATTGACCGACGTCCTCGACCTCTCACAGCTCGAGGCGGCGGGCAGGATGGATGTCTCCCAACCTACCTACAACAGGATACTGCGTTCGGCCAGGGAGAAGGTGGCCAGGGCGATCGTGGAGGGGTGCGCCCTGAGGATAGAGAGGGACGGACAGAATGAGGCGATAAGACTATCCTCGGAGAGGGAGGTCGTTAGAGTGAGAGGAGGTATGTAACCTGAGACTTGCCACCCTCCTGCTTAGGTTGCCGGACAATTGGATCAGCGAGATGTGTAGCACCGAGGATGTGACAATAAGGGTTCTGAGGTGCGCGCCAAAGAACGGGAGAGGGGGCCAGAGCCTGTTGCGGATAGAGGGCTCTGAGACCGTCAGCGAGGAGAGCATAGCTAGCCACGTGAGGGCGGTCGATCCGGAGAGCGAAATCAGCTTCTCGAGGAATGGCTCCGGGAGGTTCATAGCGAGCGTTGACATGCGCTCGTGCCAGACCTGCAGGATACTCGGCGACTCGGACTGCCTCCTTGACTCCGCCGTATCCCGACCGGACGGGGGCATACAGTGGAACATAATAGCGCCGAACGGCGCAGCCCTGACCCGACTTGTAGAAGATCTCAAGCGCAGCGGGGCTCAGGTGGTCGTCGAGAAGGTCAAAGTCCTCAGGACGGCCCGGGAGCTCACGGTCGAGCAGGAGAAGGTTCTACAGACGGCCTTCGACCTGGGATACTACGACATACCGAAGAAGATAAGGCTGGAGGACTTGGCGAAGCGCCTCAACGTGTCCAAGGCCACCTTGGACGTCGTGCTCCGCAGAGCACAGCGTAAGGTGGTCGCGAGTCACATCGGCGACTCTTGATGCCATCCTTTTTACCCTGACGACGGGATAGCGCTGGCGATGAAGGCCGATTGCGCGAGATGCAGGGACAAGGAGTGCCAGGACGGCAAGGACTGCTATGACCTGGCCCGGACCGTGAGAGACGAGTACTCGGATGGCGAGCTGGCCTCCATGCGTGTCTCCGGCGAGATCGAGGCTGAGCACTACATGAAGCTCACCAGGATAGAAGAGTTGGCCCTGTACGCCTCGATGATGGGGATGAAGAAGGTCGGTGTCGCGTTCTGCGTAGGTCTCTCAAACGAGGCAAGAGTCGTGGCGGATGTGCTAGAGAGCAAGGGACTGGAAGTCCATTCCGTATGCTGCAAGGTGTGCGGCATCGACAAGGACGACGTGGGGGTGGTGAAGATGCACGGCGACGGCAAGGAGGCGGTCTGCAACCCGATTGGCCAGGCGTCAAGTCTCGAGAGATGTGGGACTGAGCTCAACGTCATAGTGGGCCTGTGCGTCGGCCACGATATTCTGTTCACAGAGAGATCGCGCGCGCCCGTCTCAACGCTCATCGTCAAGGACCGAGTCCTCGCCCATAACCCGGTGGGTGCGGTATACAGCGCGTACTACAAGGAGACGAGATTCGGCCTGAAACCTGAGTGACGATCTCACAACGACTAACCTGTTCGCCGTTCTTGGCTTAAGCCTGGGACGCACACGTGTTGTACACGGTGCAAGAATGAGTGAGCAGACCGACTACTCGAAGAAGACCTTCTTGATCGTCGGGACCCACGGGGACGACGACCCTGAGAGGGCGGCCATGACCTTCGCGTGCGCGGGCGCAGCTTCCGCCCTCGGCATCAGGACTTCCGTGTTCCTGACGATGGAGGGCGTCAAGCTTGCCATGAAAGGGTATGCCGAGAGGATAGAGCCAGTGACCGGAATGGCGTCGGCCAAGGAGATGATGGATGCGTTCGTCAAGAGTGGCGGCATCATCCAGGTGTGCATCCCCTGCCTCGAGTCTCGAGGAATAGACAAAGGGCAATTCGTCCAAGGGGTGAAGTTCGTCAACCTGATGGACTTCGCCGCGCAGACCGTTGATGCGGACCATGTGTTCACTTGCTGACTGAGGAGGACTGAACGATTGAACGTATTCACAGGCAAAGAGCAGGCCCGCTCGAAGGAAGAGGGCAGGCCCTCCGCGGCGGAGAACCTGAAGGATGTGAAGCACAAGCTCATCGTGATGAGCGGAAAAGGCGGCGTGGGAAAATCCACCGTCGCCGTGAACCTCGCGGTGAGCCTCGCCAAGAGGGGGAAGACCGTCGGCCTGCTGGATGCCGACATGCACGGGCCGAGCGTGCCCAAACTGCTCGGCATAGGCAACCTCCCTCTCGCGGTCAACGCGAAGGGGAAGATCGAGCCGTTCATGGTTCGCGACTCGCTCAAAATCATATCGATCGCGTTCCTCTTGAGCGACCCAGAGTCACCTGTGATCTGGAGGGGGCCGGTGAAGATGGGCGCGATCAAGCAGTTTCTCGAGGAGGTGGAGTGGGGGTCGCTCGACTATCTCATCATCGACCTTCCGCCGGGCACCGGGGACGAGCCACTGAGTGTCGCCCAGCTCGTGCCTAGCCCGGACGGCGCGATCATCGTCACCACGCCGCAGGATGTCGCGCTGATCAGCGTCAGGAAGTCCATCAACTTCGTGAAGGCTGTAGGACTGAGGATCATAGGCATGGTCGAAAACATGAGCGGGATGGTCTGTCCCCACTGCGGAAAGGAGATCAGGCTGTTCAACGACGGAGGCGTGGAGAGCGCGTCGAAGAAGCATGGCATCCAGCTGCTCGGCAAGCTGCCACTCAGCGTCAGGATAGCCGAGAGCGGAGACAGCGGCATCCCGTTCGCCGCAGCCGGTGACGGCGAGGACGGCTCTGCGTTTGACAAGATAACGGACAGGATAATCACCAGTGTTGAGAACGGCAAGGAGGTGTGAACGGATGCCGAGAGGATACGGTTTGGGCAGAGGAGGATACAGAGGACGCTGTGGCTTGGGGCCGGGAAGGTTTGCCCGCGCGCCCCGTGAATTGTCCCTGGAAGCGGCGGCTGGGGGAGAGGTCTACGTCGGGCCGTGCCGCTGCGGGACCGGGCCACATGCCTTCTATAGGACGAAGAGCGGAGACTTGGTCCACGCGCGAGACATCGGATTCGGTAGAACCGCTCCGCAAAGGACCGACGCGGAGATCAGCGCCTTGCGGGATGAGAATCGAGCGCTATCCGACAGAGTGAAGGAGCTGGAAGCGAAACTCAGAGAGGAGTGAGAGGCCAGAGAGATGGTGGAGAGCAGGAAGTTCACGTGTACCACGTGCTCGCACTCGTGGGAAGAACCCTACGGGACCGGGCGGCCGCTATCGTGCCCAGCCTGCAGAAGCACGAACATACACAGATCTGGCGATGACAAGGGACCGCGGAGGGTCTGCGGAGGATACGGAGGTCCCAGGGGGACCTCACCTGACGGACGAGGGAGGGGCGGTGATGGTCGGGGACCGAGATCGGGAGACTGAGGAGCTCGAGTTCGGATCGAAGGCGTGCGTCTGTCCTGTATGTGGCGCCGTTGTGCCCCACACTGACCGTGGCAGACCCTGTAGCTCGCGGAAATGCCCCGAGTGTGGATCGGCTATGAAAGGCGAACAGTGCGGCTAGGCCTGCGAAAGGGGATACTTGGTATGAGAGGCTACGAGGAAAGGGAAGACGGACGCCTGGTCGCAATCACCTCGACCGGGCACGGGTACGATTCCGCCATGGATTCGAGATTTGGCAGGTGCGCGTTCTTCGCAATGATCGGCTCAGACGGAGTTATCGAGGCTGTCCCGAACGCTGCTAGAGGGCTCGGGAACGGCGCCGGGATCCAGGCGGCGAAGCAGATCGTAGACCTGGGGGCCGACACTGTGATCACTGGGGACGTCGGACCCAATGCCTTCCGAGTCCTGGCGGCAGCAGGCGTCAGGGTCTTCGTCGGTGCAAACGGGACCGTGGGAGAGGTCCTTGACGGTTACAGGAAGGGGGAGCTGAGAGAGGCGGCAGCGTCGACCGCCCCAGGACACCACGGAATGCGGGGAGGCCGCTGGGGCAACAGGCAATGACGGATGAAGAAGGGGCGGACCTGGACGAGGTAGTAGATAGCATAATGAGCGTCCTCGAAGAACAGGACTCCAGGATCTACTCCAAAGAGGTCATCGCTGAGTTCCGGAGCCCCACCAACGTAGGCTGCATCTCCTCCCCTGACGGCACGGGTGTGGCGGACGGTCTATGCAATGACACGATGGAGATCACGATCAAGGTCGAAGGGGACCGGATAGCGAAATGCATGTTCTTCACCGACGGCTGCGGCGCGACGATAGCGTGCGGCAGCAGGCTGACGAGGATGGTCTCCGGGATGACCGTCGACGAAGCCATGGCGATCGAGTCCGAGCGGCTCATCGACCTTCTCGGAGGGCTCCCAGCCGATCACAAGCACTGCG
>DUGQ01000020.1 GCA_013331315.1 Thermoplasmata archaeon | reverse complement strand
CTGTCCCTGCCCTCGCCGAAGAACACCTTCGGCGGGGCGTTGCGAAGACCTTCCTCCACCTCGCATTCGGTGAAGGAGATGATCCGGTTGGTGCTCATGCAGTAGGCGCCTACATCCACGAGCAGCTCTAATCCAGCCTCGAACAGGTCGTCCGCCAGCGAGTCGTCGTTCGAAACAGGTGTGTCGGGGTCGAACTTGATTCCGTACTCCCGGATCTTCTCGTTCACGGCGGGTGCGTACCTGCGCAGCTGATAATCGTTCTCGCTGATGGGAGGACCTTCGAGCGCCTTCTCCATGACGTCTAGTATCTGGACCATTCCTGTAACCCCCGCTGCGCTCCTAAGCAGCGCCCCCATGACATAGCGAGAGATAAACCTTCACCAGGATTCAGAAGAGCAACGAGAGGCAGGTGAGGGCCCCATCGCACTTCTCCATCTCGCTCACGTCCAGCGGTATCACTCTGAACCCCGCCAGTCGGACCAGGTCGTGCGACCTAGGATATCCCGATGCCATGAGGACCGTGTCGTCGACCGCCAGCGTGTCGGCGGCATATTCCTCTCCTGGAGGGATGACTATCACCTCACGTCCTTTCAGAGATGGGTGCCCTGCGTACTTCTCCGTAGCTATGACGATGTTGTTTCCCAGATAGGTCACATGACTCTTCAGATGCATCATGCGGGAGTCATCAACTGTGTCAACCTGGACCTCGAGCCACTCGCTCAGCTGTCGGACGCCCTCAAGGTTTGTCCTCTGACTCACGCCGCTCAGGAGTCTGTCCTCGAAGTGCACGACATCGCCCCCCTCGATGGTGGCAGGGGCGACCGCACGCCTCAGTTGTAGATACTCGCCGAGTGCCTCCACCACTGGAGTCTCCTCCCCCCTCCTGCACTCGACACCCGCCCTGCAGATCAGAGCCTTCCTCCCATGTATGACGGCAGTGTCCTCGACGAAACAGGCGTCGGGGTGCCCCTCGTCGAGAGGCAGTGTCAGGACCTCCAAACCGAGGTCCCTCAGGGTCGAGCAGTATATGCGGTGCTGCTCCTTGGCCAGACCGACATCGATCATGTCTCGCGCTGGATGACAGGATCTACAATTAGAGTAACTGTCTCCTGGGGCACGGGTCAACGCCTTCTTCGGGCTCATGATTTCACCAGGCCTCCCTAACGAACCGAATGTAGTAACGACTAGATATCTTGCGCCCTGGCGGACTCGTCGCGGATGGATAAGAGTTTAATCCCCTACGCCTTTCACTCCTCGCGGCATCCATAGGGGGTCGGTTTCTGGAGAAACGGATAGGTCTCATCCCGAGAGTCGTCATGAGCGGGGCGATGGGACCGAAGGACTATGGCGTCCTTCTGACGGACAGAAGGACCGTCTTCGTCCTCGAGAGGGCGAGCAAGGCGATCCTGCTCGGGGCTCTTGGAGACGCGCTCGTGACCGACAAGAGAACCGTGGACTACTCCAGCGAAACGATCGATGGTCTGGCCGGCGACAGCATGAACATGGCGATACTCAACCACGACATCGAGAGGCTCGGGATCCGGAGGAAGCTCGGTTCGTACGTGCTCATGCTGGAGCACCGCAGCGCCACCGGCAAGACCAAGACAGTCAAGGCCTATCTGACGCCTCCGCAAAGTCTCGTGAAGTCGAAGACCGAGGGTGGCATGAATAAGGCCCAGGTAGCTGAGGAATACGCGAAGGCGGCGATGCGAGCGTTCGAGTTGGCCCTGCCCCCGACGGTTGTGCAGAGAGGAGAGTTGAATCGATGAGGACGAGCAAGGTGCTTGGGATTCTGGCGACGATATTCCTGACGATAGGGTTCATAGTTACCATCTGGGCGTTCCAGCCTACCGAACAATCCGAGCAGAAGACAATCCCGCTCGGAGGGGAGTGGATAATTTATTACGAGTTCTCAGGATGGATCAACGGACATCTGTCGGGAGACTTCACCGTGGCCCCTGAGGACGGCTGGATAACTGTCCACATAATGGACAGGGAGGCGTACGAGAGGTACATTCTGATGGGTATCCTTTCAGACACACTATACACAGGAACGGGGGCCAACGGCAGCTTCTCCGTGGACATTCCCTCGACCTCGAAGTACTACCTCGTCTTTGAACACACCGACACGATCAACGAGCAGACCTTCGACGTGGACCTGAGGATGACTGGCATCATCATGATCGTCCTCGTGGCGGGTATAGCGACCATTGTCGTTGCCATCTTCATCGCTGTCATCTCCCTCAGAATGAAGGCGAAAGAGGTGGCCCCTGACACCAAGGCTGACACCCAGAGTGACGATGTGACGATATTCGACCAGGACTCCGAGAATCGTTGAGTGTGTGACGGCAGACAGGGGTAAATACCGCCAAGACGATTCAGCACTGGCGACGAGCCGGATGGGATGTTGGGACCATGTCCAAAGCAAAGATAGCAGCGGCCGCGATAGCTGTGGTTGTCGCGCTAGTGGTTGTGATCGCCGCGCTGAGCGCACTCAGCACGAACGACGCGGGCACGCCGTCACGTTACGAGATCATCCCTGATGACGCGGTGAAGATGCTCCCGCAAAGCGACCTGTACCCTCCTATCCTGCATTCGGACGAATGGAGCATGCCAGTGCCGATGCCTGGAGCGATAAACACGGCGGGGGCCGAGGATTCGCCTTTCATCTCCCCCGATGGAAACAGGTTCTTCTTCTTCTTCACGCCCGATGTGTCCGTCCCGGCTGAGAAACAGCTCGTCGACAAGGTGACGGGCATATGGTGGTGCACGAAGGTCAACGGTTCATGGACCGAGCCCGAGAAGATCATACTCCACGACGACGTCTCCCTGGACGGCGCGGAGTTCGTCCTCGGAGACACGATGTGGTTCGCCTCAGTCCGGGTCGGGAACCTCAAAGAGATAGACTACTACACGGCGCAGTTCGAGGACGGTGTCTGGGGTGACGTGCAGAACGCCGGGGAGCAGCTCAACGTGGAGTACGACATCGGCGAGATGCACATCACCTCAGATGGTGACACGATGTACTTCCACACGGGCGAATGGTCGAGCGACAACGACATGGACATCTACATGATGGACCGAACGACCGAGGGATGGTCTGAGCCTGTCGAAGTGCCTGACATCAACACGGATTCGATCGAAGGATACCCGTTCATCAGCGCTGACGGGAACGAGCTGTGGTACACGGGCCCGAGCAAACTCGGGCACCCTGGACCCGCTCTCTACAGAGCTATCAAGGATGGCACTGGATGGGGTGAGGCGGAGGAGATCGTCTCCAGCTTCGCCGGAGAGTGTACCATGGACGCCGAGGGGAACCTGTACTTCGTCCATCACTACTTCGACGAGGACATGAACATGATAGAGGCGGACATATACGTCGCCTACAAGAATCAGCGGACCGCCAGCGCCTCGTTGAATGACACACACGCTGAAGTCGATATCCACCCGAACCCGTTCGAAATCGATGTCGAATCCGAGGAATGGTCGCGGGACGTCGAAGTGAGCCACACTGTTTCTCCCTGATGACGATGCGCGAAGACTCAGAACCTGCGATGTCGATCGTCCTCGTAGGTCTGGCGGTCCTTTCCTGCGACACGGCGACAGTGATACTCTTCAAACGACCCAGACCAGCGCACTCCGGACTCACGGTTGCTCCCGAAGGCGAATCGCGGTAGCAGCCAGCAGGTTCGTCAACGACAAGACAGTTGATATACCCCTAAGTAGATTCGAAGCCGTCGGAAGGGGAAACTCGGAGGAATGCAACGTGAAGTACGGACATGTAGCTTCGGGCTTGATTGCGTTTTTGATGATTGCCACAGCTTTCTGCGCGATGCCTGTTGTCAAGGCGGAATTGGATATCGGAGTCGGGGACTATTGGAAGTATTCCATGGACGTCGATGAGGACGGCATGCTCATGGAGGGCAACTTCAAGNNGGGTCGACCGTCTCAGGGTCGTTCGACATAACCGGTCAGCAGACTCGGCTCAAGTCGGATTTCAACATACTCTCGGAGACAATTGAGACAGAGATGAGCATGTCAGCGATGGGGCTTTCAGTATCAGGAACCATGGGATTCGAAACGGAGTACGATTCGCCGATGGACGACTACATAGGCGACGACGACTTGACGCTCAACTCAGTCGTAACCACCACGGCGGACGTGACGGAGACTACATGGGCAGACATGCTCGGCTTCACCGAGTCGGATTCAGACAACTACACACAGACGGTCACGATGACGGTGGTTGAGACGAACGTCTCAGTGGATGTGCCCGCCGGCACCTTCGATTGCTGCAAGGTGAAGGTGGACATCGAGACAGACGGCTACCCCGACTCCACCGAGTACTGGTACTACTCTGACGAGGTAGGATACTACGTCAAGATGGGCGCCAGCTCGCTGGGCTCAGAGGGAGAGCTGGAACTCGAGGACTACAGCGGGAAGGACGGCGGATTGTCCGGCCTGTTCTCGGGCACGAACCTGTTGATAATCATACTGGTCATAGTGGTCGTGGTCGTACTGGTCGCCGTGGCGATCGGGATGAGATCTCGCCGCGGAAGGGGACCGGTCCAGATGCCGCCGCCTCAGCCAGGCCCGGCTGTCCCGCCGCCCGCAACACCGCCGGGGGAGCAGACGCCCCCACCGCCGGGGTACCCTCCGGTAGGGTAGACACCTTGGAACAGGCCTGCCGCGGAGACTGTCGCG
>DUGQ01000039.1 GCA_013331315.1 Thermoplasmata archaeon | reverse complement strand
AAAAGAGTGGTGGGACGGGGACATAAGCTTGCTCTTCAGAGTCAGGAGGAAGAACGGTCCTGACGTCATGGATTACACCAACCCTGGGATACTCGCCTGCGCAGGACTGAACTCGCACGGAATCACCATCAACTGGAACACGGTGCCGCATCGCGAGCTGAGCGTCGGAGTTCCGTCGTACATAATAGTGGCAGAGGTGCTGAAACAGAAGACTCTGGGGGATGCGCTCGATGCGGTCCTGGGAGCGCGAAGGGCAGGATACTTCAACTTCGTCATCACCGACGAATCGGAGCTGTACAGCCTCGAAGCTACACCGAGCGATGTCGACGTGGCATATAGCAGCGAGTGCATCGGCCATGCCAACCACTACGTATCGGATAGATTCCGTACGACCCAGAATGTAGATGTCAGTTCCTCCAGCATCGTACGCCACAACAGAATCAACAGGCTGTTGCGGGAGAAACACGGGAACATAGACCTCCATGCTTGCATGGGATTCCTGCGCGACCACGTCAACTTCCCATCGTCCATATGCTGCCACCCGACTGACGATCCCGACCCGAAGCAACGAGGACTATCACTCGATTCATGGGTCAGCATACCAGCAAAGAGAGAGTTCTGGATCGCACACGGCTCGCCGTGCAAGAACGAATTCGTCAGATTCAGCCTCTAGAGGAAGCTCACTGTCACCGATTAGGAGCAGTTCCCCGGGCCCCATGAGGAGATCTGTCCCGATGTATCACGAGGAACGGCGGGGCTAGTGTCAAAGGCCGTAGGTCTTGGCCGCCTTCTTGACGTAAGCCTCTAAGTCCGCTATGACACCCTTGTCCATGGGCACGGGCTCGTGCTCGGACAGTATCTTCTTGGCCTTCTCTCGAGCGACCGCATTGATGTCCTTCGAACCGGCCTTCAGCCACGAATCCATCGACCTGCGGTCCAGTAGCGTCGGTAGGAAATGCTCCCTCTTGAAGTGCTTTGCTGTGAATGATGTCCCGAGGAAGCTGGCATTTGGCCCTACCTTGCATATCTCGTCCACGGCAAGCGTCTCCTCGGTAACCTCTATCCCTCCCAGGATCCTGATCACCATTCCGGCAATCTCATTGTCGATCACGAGCTTCTCGTAGGACGTGGCTATGCTTCCTTCGAGGGAGCCGCAGGCGTCGTAGATGAAGTTCATGCCAGCCAGGCCTGCCATGAGCATGTTCGTGGCGGTCTCCAACCCCGCCTGCGCGTCGAGTGTCTTCGAGTCAGAGTTGCCGCCCGTGCCTCTTCGTGGAAGCCCGTAGTACCTTCCCAGCTGGCCAGTCGCTATGTTCAGCAATCCGACCTCTGGCCCACCCAAGGCCGTCGCTCCGGTCTTCATGTCCAAGGCGGCTGAGACAGTCCCGTAGAACACGGGCGCCCCGGGATTTGCGAGTTGGGAAATCATCACTCCCGACAGCACCTCAGCGTTCTGCTGCACGAGAAGTCCGGCGAGGGTAGCGGGTGCGGTCCCGCCGGCTAGCGCTTCGGGGGCATATATCATCGGCTGCTTGTACTTCGCATAGACGATCGCCCCCTCGATGAGCTCCTTGGACTGTTGCATTGGGCTGACTGGGTTCGTGTAACCCAGTAGGCAAGGCTTCTTGATCAGCTCCTCGGTGCTGCCCCTGAGAATCGCGCCCATGTCGATTGTCTCCTGGGCCTTCCTCGCCGTCCAGTTGTATCCATCGGTCGTCTTGACCGAATTCTTCCAGTCCTCCAGGATAACGTACAAGTGATACAGTTCGTCCCTCACGTCGGAGGGGGTGACATTCATGACATTCATGTGGATGTTGTCGAGGCCGTCGACAAGTTTCGCGAGGTCGCCGACATCCTTCAGCTTCCCTGGACGCATGTTGCCGTCGAGGTCACGCACCTTCACGGCGAGCCCCGAAGGGCCGATGAAGACATTGTTACCAGCCATGTTGAGGACGTAGTCCGGTTCCCTTCCGTAGAGCTTGAACTCCCTAGGAGCCTTCCGAACGGTTTCCTTGAGGAGGTTCTCAGGGATACGCACCATCATCGTCTTCTCATCGACCTCGGCTCCCGCGTCCTTGAAGAGCTTCAAAGCCGTTGGCTCCCATATCTTCATACCCAATCTCTGAAGGACTTCCGCTGTGGCGCCGTGTATCTTGTCCAGGTCGTCACGAGAGAGAATCTCCAACTGGCCTCCAATCGGTCCCTTGACATCCATAATCGTTGCCTCCTGCAGCCCAACCTGCAAATCGGGTTCGACTATATAATTCTTGCTTACGGCGAGAGAAAAACACTTATATTGGATGACGGCATTGTCGTACTTATAGCTCCGATTTCATAGGGAGCCAGGTTGGGGGGTAGAGTTGATGAATGGACCAATCTCTTCGAGCGTGTTCGATAAAGGCAATCTGCATGGCTTCGCAAGCGTTGCTGTTGTGGTGTGCATGCTATTCTCGGCGCTGACGACGCTTGTCGCGACGGCTCCGTCCGTTGAAGCCGAAGAACCGGTTTTTGTGTACAAAATTGGGGTGACTGAAGANNCACCTGACACCTTCAATCCGTTCGATATGATGGCTGGCACATCATGGTCCATAGCGCACATGATGTATGAGTTCCTCTATGCCGTTGGCCCGGTGATGGATCCATATCCGCAACTTGCAGCGTCGCATGAAGTCAGCGATGACTACCTGACTTGGACCTACCATCTCGTTGAGGATTCGTACTGGCACGACGGATATCCCGTAACGGCACATGACGTCGTCTTCACTTTCAACATGATTATGGACTATCCACGAGAGTGCGCACTCATGGGTGGCTATCTGGAGGGCTTCGATGAGGTTGTCGCGCTTGACACCCACACCGTTGAGGTTACTCTGTTGAAACCGAAAGCCAATATGCTATCCTTGATAGTCCCGATCCTCCCGGAGCACCTCTGGACCAAGGTAAGAGATAGCGATGTCGGAATCGACCGGGTGGAGATGTGGGATCCGGAGTACTTTCCGGATGGACCCGTCGGCTCGGGGCCGTTCATTCTGAACGAGTACTCCCAGGCCCAGGGCTACATCAGCCTTCTCGCTCAGAAGCCGTACCACCGCCTTCCAGGTATCGAAGTCGACTCGGTCAATATCGACGAACTGCTCTTCATCATATACAAGAACGACAACGCGATGGTTACCGATCTCGAGATAGGGAATATCGACGCAGTTGACGGCGTACCGTCGCTCTCATGGGATACCCTCATGACGAACCCAGATATTGAGGGGCAGACGCCCGCGACACACATCCTCGAGGAATTCGGATTCAACTGCGCGCCTCCGGAGATGAGGGAGTCCGTCAATGAGGACGGAGAACGCAACTTCCCCGATGCTTCGACCAATTACGAGACCTGCAACCTGTCGGTCAGGCAGGCGATGACGATGGCCACGGACATACCGTATGTCGCAGATGTAATCCATCAAGGCAGGGCTCAGGAAGCCTATGCAATAATACCGCCGGCGACGCCATTCTGGCATTACGCGGTACCTGAGGAGGACAAGTGGCACAATTACGGCATCGAAGGTGCGAACGCCCTCCTCGACAGATCGGGATACGATAAATTTGACACTGATGGCGTCAGGATGAACGAGACCAACGATGCCAGGCTGGAGTTCGAGTTCTATTATATCCGCGCGAACCTCGAAGACGAACTGACTGCCGAGAAGATGCAGGAATGGTGGGAGGATATCGGCGTCAAAGTCAACCTACACGCTTCCGCCGAGGGAATCCTGTACAACCTAGAGTTCGAAATGGGGTACGACTTGTTCATCTGGAGCTGGTGGCCCGACGTCGACCCGACATGGTTCCTGTCCGTGTTGACCACGGATGAGATACCCTTGGACAGTAGCGACAACACCAAATGGTCCGATGCTTTCTACTCGAACCCTTATTACGACCAGCTGTGGGTGGAACAGCAGGAGACGATGGATATCTTCGAGCGACAGGCGATAGTCCACGAGATGCAGCAGATCGTGTATCGGGACTGCCCGTACATCTGCCTTGTTTATCCGGCCGGCCTGATTGCCTACCGGACTGACAACTACGAGAACTACCCCGACATGGAAGTCAGCTCCGGAATAACTCCTAGCTCGTTCTGGTTCTATTTCTCGATCGAGCCGAAGGGAGTGCCGGCGTTTGACGTGGGACTCTCCCCCTCGTACGAGGTGCAGCGGGATCAGGAAACCACCTTCTCCGTGATGATACACGACTCGGATGGAGACGCACTAGAAGTCACATGGATCTTCGGTGATGGCAGCCCCGAGGAGGTCTACACGTACCCCGCGGGAACCACCGACACATCGTTCGAGGCTAGCGTCACTCACAGCTATGACACCTTAGCGAGCGGCCTAGTACTGACAGTCTCAGTGACGGACGGCACGTACGTCAGGAACAACACGGCATCGGTGGATGTTGTTACGTTAGCCAATCTCGTGCCGGTGATCAGTAGCCCGTCATGCTCGCCACCAGTGGCGTACATCGGAGAAACGACGACATGGTCGATCACTGCGAGCGATGCCGAGGAGACCGAACTCACGGTGACTTGGGACTGGGACGACGGGTCGTTCACGACCACAACCGAAACGGCAGGCGCGCCCGGGGAATCCATTCAGGTCGAGCTGACGCACGTGTTCGATAATCCTGGAGACTACGATGTCACAGTGTGGGTGAATGACGGCTACGACGAGCCAGGCCACAACAACTCGTTCACGTTCGCGACTTACTCTGTGATTGCGAACTCGCCACCTTATGCGCTAACAGTCGCTGAAACCGCCACCAATGTGGACATATGGACCTCGTTGAGCGCGACGGCCAGGGACGCCGACCCGGACACGCTGCGGTTCACATGGGAGTGGGACGATGACACGTTCAATGTGACGGAGTACGACACCTCGTCGAATCCGAATGCCGTCGTCATTGACGACGTGTGGCACATGTGGGATACGCCCGACACGTACTCGGTAACGGTATGGGTCGATGACCTCACGGGTGAGCCCGGGCACAACATCTCCTCGACGATCGAAGTCGTTGTGTCGCTGGACGGGGACCTCCCGCCGAGCAGCATTCAGCTGATTGCGGATCCGGACCCAGCTATTCAGGGGCAACCTGTCGAGATGGCCGTGAGGTCAGCCGACGGCAACGGAGACGCCCTGACGATCACCGTGGAGTTCGGAGACGGGGAGGACTACACGGACTCCACCGTTGGCGGCACGACGGGGCCTCAATCCATCCTTGCGGTACACACCTACGTCGATGTGGACACCTATACTGTGACGGTGCATGTGAACGACGGAACGTTCAATGTCAGCAAGACCTTCGAACTGTTGGTCGAGGAGCCGCCGGAGAACTCACCGCCGCGCATTCAGCTCGCAGGGAGCTACTCCGCGATGTACAACGAGACATTCACCATCACACCGATGACGATCTCAGATGCTGATGGCGACGAACTCACGGTCTGGTACGATTGGGGAGATGGCTCCCCAATGACTAAGGGAAACGTCAGTTACTCGGCTTCGCACGAGTACCATGAGGTAGCGATCTTCACGCTGAAGGCGTATGTAGATGACGGCATCCCGGAGCCGGGCCACAATGTGTCCGCGACCGCTCAGGTGACCGTTAGCAGCAACCTCAAACCGACCATCAACGGACTGCCGAAATACAGCCCGACCGAGAACGTCACGGTCGGAGTCGAGATAACGTTCACCGTGAACGTCAGCGATCCGGAGGGCGACCCGATGGTTGTGAAGATCATCTTCGGAGACTCGCAGGACGTGGCGCAGGAGCCTGTCAATAACACGGGCAGTGGCAACTTCACGGTGACGCTGACCCATACGTACACCACCAGTGGAGATTTCGATGTGAAGATCTGGGTGGAGGACGATAAGAGCCATAAAAATCCGTCGTGGAGCGAAAGGACCTTAGCGCTGACCGTCGACCCCATTTCGGACGAGGAGGATGATGGAGGGTGGAGCTTCGCTGCGATCGCCGCGATAGCGATACTCGCGATCATTGCGGTGGTGGCTATGGCTCTTCTTTTGAAGCGAAAGAAAGGTTCAGAACCGGAGCTCCCGGAGGATGAATCGTCTCCCGAGGAGATGACTGAGCCGCCGGAACCTCCTGAGGCGTAGACAGGTCACACAACCCCATCAAACCCTTTCAATCAGCCATTTCCGCGGGATGACAACATCGCAGACTAAGACACGGGTTTGACAAGTGGAGCCGAAAGCATGAGGGACTTCAGGCGAATACTACTGAGGAGGGTCATAAGCCTGTTCGTCACGTTTCTCCTAGTGATATGCATCAACTTCGTACTCTTTCGGATGATGCCTGGCGACCCGTTGCAGTTCATGGTTCCGTCTGATCCCAAGATTCCCGAAGAGTACAAGAAGATGCTGATCGAGAGATACGACCTGAACGACTCTATGACCGAGCAGTTCATCACATACATCAAGGGTGTCTTCACTCTTGATTTCGGCGATTCGTTCCAATACAAGGTTCCGGCGATGGAATACCTCTTTGAGTACATTCCGTGGACTCTGCTCCTTGTTGGCATTGCCTCAGTCTTAATGATTGTGATTGGCATGCTCATTGGGATTATTGCGGCATGGAAGCGAGGGAGTCTGTTTGACTCTGGCTCCCTTGCATTCTCGCTATTCTTCTACGCAATGCCCACTTTCTGGCTCGCCATGATAATGGTAATGGCGTTTGCCGTAACGTGGGATATCTTCCCACCTTCCAGAGCGCTGGATATTGGGGAGGAATTCGAGCTCACCCTTCCATCAGTAATGGATCTACTGCACCACTTGGTTATGCCCGTGACCTGTCTCGTGCTCGTGTACATTGCGACATTCTCTCTCGTGATGCGTGGCTCTCTATCTGATGTGATGACGGAGGACTACATAACCACTGCAAGGGCAAAAGGTCTGTCTGAGAAGGAGGTATTGAAGAATCACGCTGTGCCAAATGCGATGTTGCCGATGCTCATACTGATCGCACTGACAATTGCGTACATCGTTGGCGGGGCGTTCATGGTGGAATGGGTTTTCGAGTATCCTGGAGTGGGATGGGCGACGATAGACGCGGTCTATGAAGAGGATTGGCCAGTCCTCCAGGCCGCGTTCTTCCTAATAGCGGTCGCTGTGATAATCGCCAATTTCGTCTCGGATATTGTGATGCTGTATTTGGACCCCCGTGTGGAGATGAGTTGAACTGATGAAAGGTGATTGACACGAATTTCACGTTGTCCGGGCCGTTCGCAGAAAGGATGAGGCTCCTCCGCAAGAAGGTTGTAGAGACAGGACGCGTGTTCAAGAGAAACCGAATGGGCATGCTCGGGCTCACGATACTCATCGTATTCGCTGCGATGGCGGTGTTCCCAGCGCAAATCATGTGGGTCTTCTCGACGGTTGGGGGTTGGGAGTATCCCTATGGTCCGCATGATGAGGTGGCCCCGTACGGTGGCGCCGATCCGTCATCAGAACACTGGTTGGGAACGGATTCTCGAGGAAATGACGTTCTTGCCAGGGTGATATATGGAGCCAGGATTTCCCTGATAATCGGCGTCCTAGCCGCCGCCGTTGCCATGGTGTTGGGTTCGATAGTCGGCCTTCTGAGCGGATTCTGGGGCGGTTGGAGAGACGAGGTCTTGATGAGGGTCACCGATGTCTTCCTGGTGCTGCCTTGGTTGGTGCTGATGATCGTGTTTGTGGCGGTTCTTCCCGGAGGGCCCAGCGTATACAAGATCATCATCGTTATAGGCATAACTGGCTGGGCTGGTACTGCGAGGATAGTGCGAACTCAGGTTCTATCTGTCAAGAAGAGGGCATTCATAGAGAGGGCGAGATCCGTTGGGGCAGGGGAATTCCACATCATCAGAAAGCACATATTCCCGAATGTGTTTCCGTTGATATTCGCGAATGCAATCCTCACGGTAGCTCTGGCGATTCTCTCCGAAAGCGCCCTCAGCTTCCTCGGGATGGGAGCAGCCGCGACGGTAGACGTCACGTGGGGCAA
>DUGQ01000155.1 GCA_013331315.1 Thermoplasmata archaeon | reverse complement strand
AGCGCCAGCAATGCCCAGAAGTCCATCGCGCAGCTGATTCTCAGGCACGGCTCTCGGAGCCGTGTTCTTATATCACAATTGCCCTATCGTATGCCCGAGCACAGGCAATCGTACCGGTCCCCGCGCTGATTGCATGGCTTGGGATGGAACCATTGTCTTTGACTCTTAGAGTCAACGGTCGAGATCGGTGAAGTCGATGCTCAAGGTTCAGGTTGATCGCGGATCAAGCAGCGAGGTGTCAGCGGCACACTGTGTCGCGGCACAGTCCCTTCCCCGGAGGGGATGATCCAGATGTTGCTCAAGGACGGTAAGAGGAGGGAGGCGCACGTGCAGGACTTGAAGAGGCGCGCCTTCGAGCTCGGCTTGGAGGTCGGGAAGTCCAACCATCTCGAGACCGTCGGGTGGGTGAGTTCCGAGATCCGCCTGCTCAAGCTGGAGGCGGAAGAGGCCGAGTCCCTCGATGATATCCAGGCCGAGTACCAGCGCGGCAAGAAGATAGGGGTCGCCCGCCGCGCCAGGCTGGCTTCCGGCCTGCACGGTGGCACTACCAAGAAGACCGCCGAACCCTTCGGTCCGCCCGACGGCCCGCCCAAGAAACCGAAGCCACCGAGCCCGTTCCTGTCGGCGGGGTTCGTGGAGCGCATATCCTTCGAGGAGGGCCTGAATTCAACGATCAACGTCATTAAGTTCGCGGCGTCCGAGCCCCAGGTCAGGAAGGACCTGAAGGGCCTGTTCGCGAGCGTGCTGGACATCCAGGAGATGTTGATCGACCTCGAGCCTGGCGAAACCCCGAAGGAGACGTTCGAGAGATGTCTCCAGCTGCTGGTCGACGTCGGGTGGATCGAGAAGTACGACCTCGCTTCGTTTAACGAGACCAGGGTGGCCGTGATAGTCAGGTCGCCCACGGCGATCGCTAGCGCCATGAATCATTGCGACGAGCCCATGTGCCAGCCCGTCTGCAACCTCCTCGAGACGGCCGGCAGGAAGGCCTTCGACAGGTCGGTCGTGGTCATCGAGGACGAGTGCGTCGCCCAGGGAAACGGTACCTGCAGGTTCGAGCTGTCTCCGCGCTAGGGAACTCCAATACCATGAAATAAGTCAGCGTACGATACACTGGCGTGGGATCCCGGGTCGGAGTTCTGGGCGTTTCGCTAGTCGTCGTCGTCGCTCTGCCTCTGCTTTCGTCCTCCGTGGCCGCGGACGGGTTCTGGATGAGGTACGACACCGCGCTCGACGCTTGGGCGTCGCTCTCGGAGAAGGACCAGTTCGCCATAATCAACTACGATGACGGCATCGAGAAGATGATCATGCAGATACAGGTCCCGAGGGACGAGGTGATCGCGTCCAGTGACATGGTATGGCTCTTCCCCGTGCCCGCCGCTCCGGAGACTATATCCCTTCGGCACTTCCAGACGATTCCGAGGCTGGATGGCGACCCGCTCTCAGAGTCGGTCCACAGACGCGTCTCTGACAGCGACAGCTGGGCCTATTCGTTCGGCACTCAGATATACACGCTACCAGTCGTCGCGGTGGCCTTCTTCATGGTCTTTGGGTTCAGCGGCGGTGGTGCCTATGATGACCTTGTGGACTCATACGCCGTGCTCGAGCAGTACGGCGTCACCACGGAGGTGCTCGAGGCGGACAGCCCCGAGGCGTTGATTGCGTACCTGGCCTCCGAGGGGGTGGCCCTCTCAGAGACCGCGGAGGACCTCGTCGGAGAGTATGTGGACAGCGGCCACTCGATCGTCACGACCCGTATCTCCAACGTGACTCAGTTCGTTGCCGAATCCTCGTTGGTGCCGAACGAGAACGCCTATTCTCTGGGCATCGGAGTGGAATTCCCTTGCGACGAGATATTCTACCCTCTGAGGATGACGAGCGCATACGACACGCTCGAGATACCGATAACCGTCCAGGTCCTGGGCTTTGCCACTCCCGAGGCCTATCCCGCGGGAGACACACTGAGCTTCACGTGCGAGTACCGCGTCCAGGAGTCGTACGCTCCGCCTTCGTGGTACCATCCCTACTCGCCATACGACGAGAGCATCGACTGGGAGCAGAGCAGGCTCGACCATGCTTACTTCTTTGAGGAGCAGATAGACGCCAACGGCGGCCACATCACCCTCTCGGACGTCGACTACACCGTCGTCCGGTTCGACGGCCTGGCCGGAGCGTTGTCCGAGGACCTCACCATGTCCGACCAATCGCCGTTCGTGACCAGCACCATGGGGTTCCTAGGTGACAACCCGTGGGTCGTCGTCCTGGCGCTCACCGCTGTCGTGTCATGCGTCGCTAGCCTTGCCGCCTTCGTGATCATATTCGGGTGGGACTCCCGGCTCGCGGGGAGAGCGGCTCTTGTAGGCGCCTTCAACCTGCTGTCCTTGGTCGCGTTCTACATAGCGTATGTCGTCTTGCTCGCGCCCAAGCTGGACAGGCAGGACGTCGTGGTGAGAAGGAAATGCAGGAGATTCATCGCGCTCTTCTCCGGCCTGTTCTTGGGAGTCCTCCTAGAGATATGCTTCGTCTTCTTCAGCGGGTACGTGGTGGGAGTGTGAGCTACGATATCCCTACCTACCACTTCCGGCCAGCTCTCGCCCTAGAACACTGGTGATATCCTTGTAAGCCGGATCGGCCACGTTCACCTCGAGCAGCGACTCGTCCTCAGCGCTTCCACCCCTGATCGCCGCGGATTCCCTGATGGAGTAGACGGCGTCGAACCCTTCTCTCTCTCTCGCGGCCTGCGTGTCCGAGCGGACCATGTTCGTCACGAGGACCGTCCGTCCTATTTCCAGGTCCATCTCCCGGGCCAGGGAGGCGATCCGGTCCGCCGCGTCGAGCGCGGCCTTGGTGCCGTCGGAGACGACGAACAACACGTCCGAGGTCCGCGTCGTCCTCCTGCTCAGGTGCTCAAGACCGGCCTCGTTGTCTATGACTATGAACTTGTACTTCTCGGAGAGGGAGTCGACGAACGTACGAAGGATGTTGTTCACGTAGCAGTAACAGCCCGGTCCCTCGGGCCTGCCCATCGTGAGCAGGTCGAACCCGTTCCCTTCCGTTAGGGCCAGCCTGACCTGGTAGTCGACATGCTCCTGCTTCGACACGCCCGCAGGCAGGCTATCGACCTCCTTCAGCAACTCCTCCCTGATGTCGCCTATCGTCCTGGTCGATCGCGCGCCCAGCTTGGCGTGGAGGTTGGCGTTGGGGTCGGCGTCCACTGCCAGGACCACCTCCCCGGTCTTCTCGTGCAGATGTCTTATCGCGAGCGCTGAGAAGGTCGTCTTCCCGACCCCTCCTTTGCCCGCGACGGCGATCGTGAACCCGCTCATTTCGCCCCCTCCGGAAGCGGTCGTTCCTTGAAGCTCGGGAACTTCGCGAGGTCGGTGTGCGGTATGAACAGCGAGGAGGTGAACTCGTTGTAGAAGTCGTTGTCCACGCTGAGCTCGATGTATGTCATCTCCTCGAATATCTCGACCATGTCCTTCCTCATGTCTTCTGACAGCAGAGCGAGCCTAGCCCCCTCCAGCGCGCCGTTGCCGATGAACCTGTACTTCTCCCTCGGTATGTCGGGGAACATGCCTATCGAGACCGCCCTGTCTATGTCCAGATGGTTGCCGAACCCGCCGGCGATCACGAGGCTGTCCAGCCCGTCCAACCGCTCCCCCATCTTCTTAAGGAGCACGGTCGCCGCGCCGAAGATGGCCGCCTTGGTCCTGAGGACGTTCTGAAGGTCGGGGTCCGTCACCACGAGGTCCGCCGTGGCACCCTCGCCCAGCCTGTCCCGCCATTCGACCACGAACTCGAGCCCGCCGTCCACGCGCCTCACCCTGTCCGTGGGGAGACTCTGTATGCGGGCCTTGCGGTCTATGACGCCGTGCTCGTACATCTCCGCGATGAGGTCAATGAGGCCGGAGCCGCAGATGCCGGTCGGCTTCTCGTCACCTATCACGTGATAGCTCACCGTGAGATCGTCGTTCACGCGGATCCTGTCTATCGCCCCGTGCATGGCTCTGATCCCGCAGGAAACCTCCCCGCCCTCGAACGCCGGGCCCGCGGAGCACGCGCATGACACTAGCCAGTCAGCGCAGCCTAGCACTATCTCGCCGTTGGTGCCGACGTCGATCAGCATCGATACGTCATCACTCCTGTGCATCCCGCTGGCGAGGACGTCCGCCACGACGTCCCCGCCGAGGTAGCCCGCGCGGGAAGGGAACAGGAGCACCTCGCTGGAGGGATGGATGTCCATGCCCAGGTCGTACCCGCTGCGAGGTGGCATGTGATGAGCGACTGGGACGTACGGCTCCAGCCGTATGAAGCGCGTGTCAACGCCGACGAAGAAGTGAGTCATGATGGTGTTGCCGGCCATGGACGCGCCAACGAGGTCGAGCGAGGTCACTGGGCTATCCCGCCCTCTGGATACCTCCTCGAGGAGCTTCGCGATGACCGTGTTCACGGTCCTCCTCGCGAGGTCCGTCAGCTCCTTCACCCCCTTCTCCTCGCTGTACATCATCCTCGCGATGACGTCCTCGCCCCTCGAGATCTGCCTGTTGTATTCCGACGCCGTCGCGAGGACCTCGCCCGTCAGGAGGTCCACTATGTGGCCGACGACCGTCGTGGTGCCTATGTCCACCGCCAGCCCGAGAAGGCAGTCGCAATTGTCCCCAGGCTCGAGCCTGGTTATCTCCTCCCGCCCCTCGAGGTCGGCTAACGTGGCCGTGACCTTCCAGTCGCCGGATCGGAGCACGTGCGGCATGTTCCTGAGCGTCTCGATGGGCATCGTGTAGCCGCGGTCGCCGAGGGCGCGCTGGATCCTCTCGAAGTCAGCCGTGTTATCGTACAGAGTGGCCTTCGGGAGATCGAGCAGGACCTTCCTCAGCCAAGGAGTGGGCTTCGAGACCTTCGCCTCGGGGGTCCTGGTCAGTATCTGGTGTTCTCTGATCCTCGATCGCGGCAGGATGTCCACCTCGAGGTCTCCCTCGACGGTCGCCTCGCACGCGAGGACCACTCCAGTCTCGCGTTCGAGGTCCGTGAGGGAGCGGACATCCCCTGGGCTGAACTCGCCCTTGGGACGGACCTTGCATCTGCCGCACTTGCCTGTGCCCCCGCAGACGGCGTCTATGGGCACGCCCGCGGCCTGGCACGCCTCGAGTATGGTGGTCCCACTGGCGACGTCGGCATGGACGCCGTCCGAAGCGAAGTTCACCCTACAACGAGTCCCCTTTTCCGCACCAGACATCCGAGACCAGCCCCTGGAAATCGATTAGCATGTGTATTAATTGTTGTGCCTCCAGCGGGCTGCTGGGGGCCGAATGATTGATATCGGTATAACGGGGTATCGCCCTGGTCAAGCCTGCATCGGTGGGGGTTGAGAGATGATCGTCATAGGTGAGAGAATCAACGGCCAGTTCCCGCAGGTATCGAAGGCGATAGATGCCAGGGACACGAAGTACATTCAGGACCTCGCGAACGAGCAGATCAAGGGCGGAGCGGACGTGCTCGACGTGAACACGGGCCCGGGACGGGACGACGCCCAGGAGGCGATCGTCTGGCTCGTGAAGACCATCCAGGACGTCGCCGATGTCAAGCTCTGTATCGACTCGCCCGGGCTGAAGACGCAGACCGCGGGATTGTCCGCGTGCAGCCGCGAGCCCATGATCAACTCGACGACCGCCGAGCAGAAGCGCATGGAGAAGTTCTTCCCGTTGGCGAGGGACCACAACGCGGAGATAGTGTGCCTCACGATCGACGAGAAGGGCATACCGAACTCGACGGAGGGCAGGACGGAGCTGGCGATGCTCCTGCTCGCGACAGCCATGGACCAGGGGATATCCCCAGAGAAGCTGTTCCTCGACCCGGTCGTGCTTCCCATATCCGCCGCGCAGAACCAGTGCCCGGGGGTATGTGAGGCGATCACCGCGTTCCGGACCCTGAACACGCCCCCGCCCAGGACCGTCGTGGGCCTCAGCAACGTCTCGAGCGGCGCCGAGGAGCGGTCATTGCTGAACAGGACTTATCTCGCGATGCTACTCGGACATGGCCTGGACGCGGCCATCGTCGACCCCAACGATGTGGAGCTCATGAAGGTGGTCAAGGCGTCTGAGGTGTTGCTCAACCAGAAGCTCTACGCCCCGTCCTTCCTGAGAGCATGACATGATGGACCGCCTTCCGACCGAGAGGAAGCACGCGCACGTGGACGCTCTCGAGAAGGCCTGGGCCGACGTGTCGTCCCTGAACCTCGAAACCATATCCGCGGAACTCGGGCCGGGTGCCGTACGCGGCGATAATGCCGTATGCATCAGGATGCTCGGGGAACCGTGCCTGGTCGATATCGGCTCACGAACCGTGCTCAACGAGGCTAGGGATCGCGAAGCGGTCCCCCCGTACCTGCAGATCCTGATACTCCACTATCTCCTGGGGCTCTCCGCATCCCCTCTCAGGAACCGTTTCGTCTCGTTCAGGGAGCTCGACGGTGGCGCGTTGTACTACCAAGCCTTCAAGGCGAGGGCGATAGATCCGCTCGTGAGGACGTTCGGCTACAAGCCCGAGCTGCTCAGCCGTATCGCGGCGTCGCTCGGGGCGGAGCCTTTGGACATAGGCCAGGTCTCATTCAAGGTCGACTTCTTCGAGAAGGTGCCCGTGGCTGTCGTGCTCTGGCTGGGCGATCTCGAGGTGTCCGCGTCCGCGAGTATCATGTTCGACGCGAGCGCCAACTCCATACTCTCGACCGAGGACCTCACCGTCGTCGCCGGGGTCACCTCGCGGACGCTGATCAAGAGAACGCAGTGATGGAGCGGGACCTTCGCCTTCCCTGCTCCCGGACGATAGACGGGCCCTTTTCGCCTCAAACCGTGCGAAATGCTAATAGCTGTTCCTGCGATTCCTGGCCTGCGTCCGGGGCATTCCGGCGCTGGGGGGTTGTTCGGTTTGAGCGTTCGAATTGAGACGCTGAGACGGGTATTAGCCGTCGCAGTGGTCATGTGCTTGGCGACGCTTGCCGCCGCTCCGATGCGGTCGGCAGGATGTGTGTGTGAAGGACAGAAGTTCGCGTTGTTGGTGGGGGTCTCGGACTACGCTCCAGTGTGCACCTACGGCGACCTCTCCTACTCGCACAAGGACGCCGCCGACATGCGGTCCCTGTTGGTCGACAGGTACGGATGGAGTACCGAGAACATCGTGCTTCTGCAGAACGAGACCGCCACCGCGGGCAACATCTTGGACGGCTTGGCCTGGCTGGAGGATATGTGCGATGACTGCCCACGAAGCACGGTCATCGTGTTCTTCTCGGGGCACGGCAGCTTCTTCTGCGACAATCATGCCGTCCGGAACTGGGACGAGCCCGTCGAGGAATGCATCGTCCCGTATGACGGGGACACCCAGAACGTGGTCGATGTCATCTTCGACGACACCATGGCGGAGCGGCTGGGGATGATCGACGCCGCGCGGACTATGCTCATCCTTGATTCGTGCTACTCCGGCGGCTTCGTCGAGGATGTCGGCGCCGAGGGGAGGATCGTGCTCACCTCGTGCGGGGAGCGGGAGATGTGCTGGGAGGGGATGGAGACCGGGAAGGTGCGGATACAGAACGGACTCTTCACCTATTGCCTGCTCGAGGCCTTTGCCGGCGCGGGTGACGCGGACAGGGACGGGACTGTGTCCGTGGAGGAGGCTGGAGCCTACGCGATCGACCGCGTGAGGGACTTCACCCCGGATGTCCTTCCGATGATGTACGATGGCATCGGCGGCGACACCTGCCTGTGAAGGTCTGCCTCTGTCTCGAGATCATCGGCGGAGGATTCGTGGCGATTGCCATTCGTCACGGACTACCCCGCAGATGACGCCATCAGCCCATTCGCCCTTGGCGTTCCAGAGGGACTTCCTCAGGACCCCCTCCCTCTTGAACCCGGACTTCTCAAGCACCCTCACGCTTGCGATGTTGTCCATGTCGGCCACCGCCTGCACCCTTGGGCAGTCCCTCGTGAGGAACAGGTAGTCGACCAGCAGCGACGCGGCCTCGGAGGCGTACCCTCGCCGCCTCTCAGGCGGCGTGACGGCGAACCCTATCTCGGTCCATCCGAAGTTGGGGGCGCTGGTGTAATGGGCCGCCCAACCCGCTCCTTCTCCCGACCTGTCCTCGATTATGAAATCCACCCACTCGGAGTGATAGAGCTCGTGCCTCCGAATCCTCTCCTCGAGGTGCGACGCGGGGACCTGAACGGGGAAATGCTGGTACTCCCCCGCGAAGGCAGGGTCGGAAAACCATCCCGCCAGTCGAGGCACATCCCCGATGTCCGCCACCCTCAGGTTGACGCGTCTTCCCTCCAGCATGGCCATCACGCCGTATACGGTCGCCACCGGTAGATAATGTTAACCAGCGTCCCCTCTTTCACGGCGAGGCCGAGCCTGGAAAGGAGCGCGCGGAAAATGGCCGGAGCCGAAGCACACGCTACTGCGTGAAGGTCTCGCCCTTCTCGTGCTTCTCCCTGAGGTGCTTCAGGATGATGTCCCTGTCCCTCCTCAGGTGCGACTCGTACCAGACCTTGATCGTGTCGGCCAGCATCTCGTGGTACTTCTTGAGGTCGAACTTCGCGACGGGCACGTCGAGGAGCACGTACTGGCTGAATATCCTCTTCCAGCCGGCGTACTTGTAGTAGTGCTCTCCCTCGCAGTACTCGAAGACCATCCTGAAGTGGACCGTGGTGTCCACGCTGTAGTACCACGCTTTCACGGAGTCCCCGACCCTTCCCTGGGTACGGTCCGTGAGCGAGATATTGTCGATCCCGAGGAGGTCCACCTCCTCCTTGAAGTTCCATTCCTCGGGGTACACGACGAACTGCGCGAACGTGGAGCTCTCGGGGACGAGGCTGAAGTGGACGTTTATCTTGTTGAACCTGGACCATATCCTGAAGAAGTCCTCGAGGAGGTTCTTGTTTATCGTGACCTTCTGTGTGTTCTGCTCGACGGCGTTGTCCGTGATCTCGAGCATCTTCTTCTCGAGTTCCTCGTCGAGCACAGCGAACCAGTCAGCATCCTTGCCTTCGGCCTTGGCCATTGTACATCCCAGAAATGGTGATGATGTTACATGCATATAAGCATTTGGCATTTATTCGAAGGCTCTTTTATTTTTCTGGCTCCAGTTCAATTCCGCCCCTAGCCGGGGGTCCGAAGGGAGGAAATCCACAGCAATTTAGAAGTAAAGACAGGTTCTTGCCCCTGCATCCATGACTGATATCGGGGACCTCTGGAACCAGCTCACGGACTACCTGCAGTCGAACCAGGCTGATCCAGCCACCTACTTGCTTGTGTTGTTCATATTCTGCGTCGCCGCAGCGATAATACTGCCGATTCCCGTGGAGGTCGCCCTGGTTGTGAATCCAGGCATCCATATCGCCGTTAAGGCAGCGATACTGGGGCTAGGGAAAGGGACGGGCGCCCTTGCGGTGTTCTTCCTCGGCAGGAAGATAGACGAGACCGTCGGGCAGTACGCCCGCCGATGGCGGTGGTACAACTGGCTCCTGGTCAAGAGCGAGAAGCTGGTGCGCAAGTACGGCTACGTGGCGATGTACGCCATCATGTCCGTGCCCGGGATGGTGGACACCATCCCGCTGTACATCTTCTCGATCCTGAACAAGGAGGGCAAGCTGATGAAGCTGTGGGGCTTCGTCACGGTGAACGTCCTCGCGGGCGTCACGCGCGCGCTCATAATATACGCCCTGTTCACCTGGCTCGGATGGAGAATCTTCTGAAGGCTCCAGACCTCCGGCAAACATGAGAATGTGCCAGAAAGTGTTAAAGAGGCCGAACGACATAGAATGGGGAGACCGAGGGTTTGGCCGATGGAGGTAAGGTCCCCTGAGGCGGGGTTTCCGATCGATCGCGACATGATTCTCGTGACGACCCTTAATCAGGTTCTTGTCAGAAAGCACGGGGCGCGGGCGGTGTCCATGAAGTTCCTGGTGGACTCCCAGCGCGTCACAGGCGTAGACGGCCACTTCGAGATGGAATACGAGCTCAAGGACGGCGCTGTCCTGAGGATAAGCTGCAAGCAGCAGGAGGGCGACATGATATTCGAGGTCCACAGGGACGGCACGCAGCTGAACTACAGCGTGGCGATCGACGAGTTCGTGTCGGAGGACTTCGTGCCTCGCTCCATGTCCGAGTACGAGGACCTAGTCATGCACTGGCTGAACGACCTCCAGTGAGGCCGTCAGGTTATCTTCTGTATCGTCTTGAGCGTCACGACGCCGTTGGTCAGGTCGAGCTCGTGCATCTTCGGCGGCACAACGGTCATGCGCATCTTCTGTATCCCGAGGAAGTACCGCACCCGATCCGACCCCCGCTCGATCTTCAGCTCGATGACGCCGTCGAAGTCGGGCGCCATCAGGTTGAACAGCTCCTCCCTGACTCCGAGCGGGAACGTGTGCAGTGAGACGGTCTGAAAAGCCCTCAGGTCGCCGAACGCGCGCCTGCCCCACCGCATCACCTCGACGGCCGTCCTGCCGGTGAGCGTCCCGGGGACGCTCTCGCACACCGCCCTGAGCCCGCGTATGTTGTGCATGCGCTCGACCGCCGTCGCGAGCCCGTCCTGGAGCATCTGGTCGTCGTCGACCTCGATGACGGTCACTATCTTGTCCTGGATGTCCTTGTCCATCCCCAGGACCGCGGTGCGCTTGTGCATCGAGTAGCAGTCGATGAACACGAGCTGGTCGTTCGCCACGCTCTCGACCACGTCGAACCCCTGGTGCTTCATGCTGTTGATGACGCTCGCCGCGGGGCGCGAGAGACAGCAGTAGATGGCGGGGAAGCCCTGCTTCAACCCCTCGGCTATGAACTGCTGCTGGAAAGCCTCGGCGTAGTTGGATGGCTCCGTCCTGAGGGCGAGAGTCGTGTTCGCAGGTATGCCCCCCTGCAGGACCGTGTCGAGGCCCGGAACCCCGCTGGGAACCCGAGTTACAATCATCCGACTCCGACTAACGTGATGGGTACCAGCGTATTTGCCGTTTTGCACACGCGGTCATCTCTTGGCCGGCGCCTCGACAGGGGCGTCCTCGTCCTCGTGCCTGACGACGCGCAGCATGACCACACCGGCAAGGGTCAGCGCCACTCCGACGTACTGCAACCCCTCGACTATCTCCGATATGATGACGACCGCCAGTATGACCGCGAACACGGGCTCGAGGCTCGCCATGATGCTCGCCCTGCTCGCCTCGATGCGCTTCAGGGCGACCATGGACAGGAAGAAGCCTATCGTGCACGGGATGAGCCCTATCAGAAGCACCAGGGACCATGCGTTCGGGGAGAGCGACGGGACGAGCGACTCCCGGGGGTCGGTGATGATCAGCAGTGTGGGGATCATCATCACGGAGAAGTACAGCGCCACCGTGTTGGGCGAGTACTTCCTGAGGTACTTCTTGCCCCAGAGGTAATACACCGCCGCGCCGAACGCCGTGAAAACGCCGAGCGCTATCCCGAGGGCGTTGACCCTGATCAGGTTCAGGTCGTACGCGCCCGAGACCAGGACGCACCCCACGAAGGTCAGTGGCAGGGCGACGGCCTTTCCCAGGGTCAGCCGTTCCCCGAGGACGAATATCGAGGCCACGGTGACTATGCTGGGGTACGAGCAGAGGAGTATCACGGCCGTCGTGACTGAGGTGAGGTCTATGCAATGGTACCACGCCAGTGAGAAGAGGGCACCCGTGATCGTGGTGAAGACGAAGAACGGCAGCAGATCCTCCCTTCTCATCCGCAGCGACGGCCGGTCGAAGGTCGCGACGACGATGATGAACAGTAGCCCGCTGATTATCTCCGAGTGCAGTGCGATGATGTTGGCGGTGGCCCCCTCGTCGATAGCCAGGGTCGTGAGCGTGCCAGAGGTCGCCCACCCCAGGGCTGCGAGGGCCATGAACAAGTACGCTATGTTCTTCGTTATGTGCATCGGCTCGTCCTCTCTCGAGTCGCGTCGGAATCTCCGAGGTCGTTCATGTACCTATCCGGGAGGCATGAAATAGGAGGAGGCAGTCCATCAGGCGCTCCCCCCGACGCTCGGGCATCCTCTGTCCTTTGGGCCCAGTGCGAACAGCAGGCCCATAGAGACCAGTGCGAGGACGGCCCCGTACAGGAACATCGGGGTCGGGCCGAGCGAGTCGTACAGCAGCCCCGCGATGATGCCCCCGGGGAGCATCACGAGCCCTATGCCGGTGTGGAACGCCCCGAGGGCGGCTCCCCTGAGGTCCTCGGGGACGACGTCCACGACGTACGCCTTGAACACCCCCTCGGAGGCGGCCTTGTACACGCCCAGCATGGTGAACCCCAGCACCAGCATCCACCAGTCGCCGGCCACCGCCATGATGAGGCAGGTTACGACATACAGGGCGAACGAGGACATTATGACCGGCCTCCTGCCCATGCGGTCGGACAGGCTGCCGAACATGACCGGCATCGCGAAGAAAGTCAGGTTGAACAGCGCGTAGAACAGGATGACAACGAGGTCGGAGAAGCCCTCGTCCAGCCCTTTGAGCAGGAAGAAGGCGACGTTGATCTCGGCGATGTAGAAGATCATGACCACGACCATCAGGAGCCTGAAGGGCCTTCCGAGGTCCTTCATCCCCGAGACGAACGACCGCCTCCGGGGCTTCTCGCCGGCCCTCACGTCCCTGACGAACAGCGCTATCACGAGCACCGCAACCAGGGCGGGCGCCGCCGCGACGGCGAACACGACCCTGTAATCGTCCTCCTCGAGGCCGACGTCCAGGTCAGCGCCTATCGCGAACACGACCGCGATCAGCGCGAGCACTCCGAGCAGTGCCCCGAACGAGTCCATCGATTTGTGGAAACCAAAGGCTATGCCCATGGACTCGGGCCTGGTCGAGTCGGCTATCAGGGCGTCCCTCGGCGCGCTCCTGACGCCCTTGCCTATGCGTTCCGTGACCCGTATGCCGAGCACATGCCATGGGGAGGCCGCGAGGATGAGCAGGGGCTTGGCGAGCGCGCTGGAGCCGTAGCCGCCCAGGATGAACGGCTTCCTCCGGCGGACCCTGTCGGAGTACCATCCGGAAACGACCTTCAGAAGCGAGGCCGTGGTCTCCGCCGCGCCCTCTATCACGCCGATCAAGAGGCCTGTCGCGCCGACGGACAGCAGGAACATGGGCAGTATCGGGATGATCATCTCGGTGCTGAGGTCCGTCAGGAGGCTGACGACGCCTAGGATGATGACGTTGGTGCTGACCCCCCTAAGCAGCTTGCGCCTAGACCCGCTCTTCGCCTCTCCCCCGCCTTCCATGAACTCACTCGCTCGTCGTCAGGAGAGCATGGGCTGGGACGATATAATCGTTGCATTTCCTCCTTCAGTCAGTCAGGGTTCGGGGCGAGCCTCGCTGCCTCGACGGCGCCCTCCGCGTCTCCAGACGCCCTCTCTGGACAACGGTGTTTGTCGTAGCCAGTGCTGGGAGGCCGGGGCGTCCGTCAAAAGACAGGGTACGCGTGGTAAGTTTTATAAGAGATGTTCGGATTCTGCGGTTAATGGTTCCAAAGAAGCGGATAGACGAGATCATCGAGTCCTACGACAAGGACGAGATCACCATCGCCACCGCCTGTTCTCACACATCGCTTCAGATCTTCGACGGCGCCCGCAAGGAGGGTTTCAAGACCTTGGGCATAACCGTCGGGCAGAACACGAAGTTCTACGACGCCTTCCCGAGGGGGAAGCCAGACGAGTTCTTCAAGGTCGACAAGTACACCGACCTGATCGACCGCGCCAGCGAGCTGGTCGACAGGAACGTCATAATCGTGCCCCACGGGTCGTTCGTAGAGTACATGACCCCGAGGAACTTCGAGCTGCTCGAGGTGCCGACCTTCGGCAACAGGCGCGTGCTCGACTGGGAGAGCGACCGGGAGAAGGAGCGCGAGTGGCTCACCTCCGCGGGCATACAGATGCCGAGGAAGATCGAGGACCCGAAACTGATTGACGAGCCGGTGCTCGTCAAGTACGACGGCGCCAAGGGCGGAAGGGGGTTCTTCATAGCGAAGGACTACCCCGACTTCAAGCTCGGGATAGACCATTCGCAGAAGTTCTCGATCCAGGAGTACGTACTCGGCACCAGGTACTATGTGCACTTCTTCTACTCGCCCATACGTCAGGAGGGCTACCGCCTGAAGAAGGGCGTGCTCGAGTTCCTGAGCGTGGACCGCAGGGACGAGTCGAACATAGACGAGATGTACAAGCTGGGCGCCCAGGAGGAGCTCAAGAAGCTCGGGTTCTTCCCTACGTTCGTCGTCACCGGGAACGTGCCGATCGTGCTCAGGGAGTCTCTCTTGCCGAAGCTGCTGGAACTCGGCGAGAAGGTCGTCGAGAAGTCGATCGATCTGTTCGGGGGCATGCTCGGGCCGTTCTGCCTGGAGTGCATCGTCACGGACACGATGGAGATCAAGGTCTTCGAGATATCGTCCAGGATCGTCGCTGGAACCAATCCCTTCATATCTGGCTCGCCCTATTCCGACCTGCTGGAACCGGGCCTGTCAACCGGAAGGCGGATAGCCCAGGAGATAGCATACGCCAGAGATAAGGGACTGTTGAGTGAGGTCTTGACGTGAGACAGTATTTCCTCATACTCGCGGACGCCGAGCTGGAGCTCGTGCCCAAGAGGATTGTAAGAGAACGATGCGTCCTGAACAGCGCGCGCGCCAGGAACAAGATACCGGAGAAGATGCTCCTGGACGCCTCGCACCACCACCCGGCCTTCGGCAAGCTGCCGGACGGGGACAGGAGGGGCAGGCCGGACTTAGTCCACATGTTCCTGCTGTTGAGCCTGGACAGCGACGCCACCGCCGAGGGCAAGCTGAGGATCTTCGTGCACACCAGGAACAACGACGTCGTCGCCGTCAACCCCGAGACGAGGCTGCCTCCGAACTACATCAGGTTCGTCGGGCTGATCGAGCAGTTGTTCGAGCAGCAGGTCGTGCCCTCGAGGGAGAACGCGCTTCTGGAGCTTCGGCACGAGGTGCCGCTCGACGTACTCGTGAACGCCCTGAAGCCCGACTCCGTGATAGTCCTCGACCCGGCCGGCGAGAAGGCCGATCTGCACGAGGAGGTCGCCTCCGCTGATGGCGAGCGCGTGGTCGTCATAATGGGCGGCTTCTCCAAAGGCACGTTCACCAGCGACCTCCGGAAGGTCAAGGCGAAGCACGTCTCGCTCGGAGACAGGATGATGAAGGTCTGGACCGTCACGTCGAAGACCCTGCGCGCGCTCGAGTTCGCCGAGAAGTCCTCGGCCGAGCCAGCACCGAAGAAGCCGGCCGCCGCGAAGAAGAAGCCGGCCGCTAGAAAAGCTTCAGGAGCTCGTCGCGCTCGAAAGAAGTCAGAGGAGTGACCCGACCGTCCCTGACTATCGTCGACCCTTTCTGTCTCGCAACTATCCTGCCCACAGCCGCCGCTCTGATGCGTTTGCCCTCGACGGATTCTATGAACCTCTCGGCGTCCCTCGGCCTGAAGGTCGCGAGTAGCGCCCCCGAGCCCAGCAACCCGAGCGGGTCGATGTCGAACGCCTCGCATATCGCGGAGGTCTCCGGCAGGACGGGCACGTCGTCCGCGCGTAGTTCGATTCCCTTCTCCGAGGCCGCCGCGAGCTCGTACGCTCCCATCAGCACACCCCCCTCGGTGGGGTCGTGCATCGCCGACACGTCGTGCTGGAGCGCCGTTCCCGCCTCCGGAATGATCGACAGGCCCGGCTTGAATATGAACCTAGCCGCCTTCTTCGCCCTCGTGGGGCCAAGAAGTCTCTGGACCTCGACGGGTTTCAGCCTGGCAATCGTCGCGGTGCCCTCAATTCCCGCTCCCTTGGTGAGGACGACCGTGTCGCCCACCCTCGCCCCTGAGGTGAGGACGGGCTTCCGCCCCTCGATGAGGCCGTGCATGTCCCCGACGACTATTGGGTCGGATATGCCTGGGGTCACCTCCGTGTGGCCGCCGACGACCGCTATTCCCAGGTCCCTGCAGGCGGACGATATCTGCTTCGATATCTGCTCCGGGAGCCTTTCATCGGCCCCCACGGGCAGGAGGATCGTCGCCTGGAACCAGGCGGGCGTCGCCCCCCGAGTGGCCACGTCGTTCGCGTTCACGTGGACGGCGTAGTACCCTATCATGTCGGAGGCGTAGGTCACGGGGTCCGTCTTGAGCACCAGCAGCCTGCCCTTCCCGATCCGGACTATCGCGGCGTCCTCCCCGAGCATCGGGCCCAACACGACCCGTCTGTCGGTCGCGCCTCTATGGCGTATGCTCCTCGCGAGCAGCTTAGGCGGCAGCTTTCCTGTCCTGAGCGCCATCGGGCCGTTCCAGGGCGTTTGTCGGATAATAGGGTTTCCTTATCCATCGAGCGAGCGGCTCTGTCAGTGTACACGTTTGGCCGGCAGATAGATTGATGATTGTGCCACTCATCGAAATTTGTTCCATAACTGACTTAGATGATACTCTCCGATGGCCTGACCACGGGCGGATCATCCGTCCAAGAAGAGGGATGTGAAATGGCATCTGACCGGACCCCCCGAGAGAAGCGATGTCCATCGGATGCCAGACGCATCTGAAAGGAGGTAGAAGGATGAGTAAGGAGTTCGAGAGCGGACTGGCGAAGCGCGTTGCCGAGAGGAAACCCGAGCGCAAGATGCTCGGCAAGGCATGTCTGGCGCTCGTCCTCGGTGTCGCCGTCTTGGCAGTGAGCGCCATCTCAGTGAGCGCGATGCAGGCCATGAACGGCTATCAGACAGGCGACCTCGACGGCGAGCCCGACCAGATTCAGGACCAGCTCCAGGATGGCAGCTGTGAGGAGACCCTGGTCGAATCCGACGGCGACGGCATATGCGACCCAGTCTGCGACTGCACGTGTGACTGCACGTGCGACTGCCCNNCCGATGTGACTCCCTGAAGGCCGCTGTGCCTTGGGACACCGGACAGCTGAAGGAGAAACAAACCCCAACTGGAGCCTGCCGGGCTTGCGGGGCGCCCGGCAGGCCGTCCATCTAATTGTTCTGCCCCGCAGTCGAATCATCGTGTCTTGCGGTCAAACGGCTTCACGGCAATGTGCCGAAAGTTGAGCACTAATGC
>DUGQ01000236.1 GCA_013331315.1 Thermoplasmata archaeon | reverse complement strand
GCCGCCTGAGCTCCAGCAGCCTCTTGGCTTCCGTGTACTCCCTATCTGGTATCGCCGACGACACGTGCCTTATCGAATCCTGGATGGGGTCTATCTGCACTCCGGACCTGCTGAGCATGGGAGTGAGCCTCAGCACGTCCTTGATGTAGCTCCGCAGATGGCTGTGCCACTCGAGCCTGTCCTCCAGGAGGTCCCTGGCCATCGTCAGGTTCGTCGTGCCCTGGTCGAACCTGCCTTCCTTGTAGGTCTCTATCGAGTCCACAATGAGTTCCTCGATGTCCTGAGAGAAGACCTCGCCCTTCCACGCCTGACTTATGAGGTTCTTCGTCTGGCGGTAGACAGCCAAGAAGTTCATGCTGCCGTAGTTCTTCTCCTCGAGTATCCTCGCTGCGTTGTCAGCTATCCTGCGGTTCTTGCTGAACATGCACTCGATCAGGGCCTGCTCGCCGGCCTCGGAGGACGTCAGGCGTGTTAGACTCGTCCGGACCTGGGTTCGGACCTTCGGGTTGTCGTGATTGTAGTACTTGGCCAGGATCGGCATGACGCCAAGCAGGTTCCTCCGCGCATGCTCCTCTATCCTGTCGACCATCTTCCGTCTGCGACCTGACATGAATGCGGAGAAATCCTCGACCAAGTGCCGGTCGATCCTCAGACTCTCCATGTCCTTCGACATCTCGACATCTGCGTCACTAACGTACACGTCCTTGGGCAAGGCGAGCACCTAACACCGTGTCATGAGAGTGCGAATACATAAGTCTTTTCGGATTGTCTCGCATAGCCAGCATGTCCTATCCTGAGAACGGAGAGAGTGTGACCAACGTCTACCCCCTCGGTTCTGGAATGGCCCTTTCCCCACCATCCCTGAGCGGGCCGACGGCCGGAAAGGCCAACGGCCTGGAACCGCTGAAGACCACCGGGGAGAAGCTCCGCAGGCCCGACGGAGGGAGAAGAGGAGACATCCTATCCGCCGAGATGTTGAGAATCACGTCGACACCAGGGGAAACGATGCTCAGCGGGGGGAGGATCAACATCCCCGCGGCTCTGTCCACGAGGAAGCACGGGGCCTTCAAACCCGCGCCCGCGTCGTCCCTGAGCGTGACCGACGGGTGTAAGTGCCCGAAGACCAGCCGGCCCCCGACCTCCGAGGCGGCGTGTCCGTGCAGCACGGTCGTCCCGCCTACGCGATGCTCTCGCCTGAGAGGTATCCCCAAATCGTTCAGGATCATGGAGAGGTAGTTGTCGTGGTTGCCGCGGACGACAACCAAGTCGACCAGGTCCGCCACCATATGAACAAACGAGCTCACGTCTTCCCATTCCTGGAGGAGGTTGCGCGAGAAGTTGTGCTTCAGGTCGCCGGCTATCACCAGCTGGTCCGGCCCGACGGCGTCGACCACCTCCTTGAGATACTCTCCGATCCGCGCCGTCTGCACCCTCGGGAGACTCAGCCCCTGGTACTCCAATGCGGCCTCGCACCCGAGGTGGAGATCCGCGACGACGACGGTCCGCGGCTTGCGCAGCAGTAGGGCTCCTCCTGGAAGCAGTTCCGTCTCGTCGTCGAGCCTGTATCCTCTCATAGCCGCCCCTGATAGCGTGAACCCGCGTTAACTACTCTTCTGGCCCAGAGTACTTTCTGATACCTCCCAGCGGCGTTAAAAGCACGGACGCGGATTATGTCGCAGGATGCTTCAGAACTCCTTCATCTTCTTGGACGGCGTGGGGACTGCGCGTGAGCTTTCGATCTGGAGGGAGGGCATACTCTCGTGGGGGGAGTTCGTCGGATGCGAGAGGGTCCCGGGCATGTCCGCCCCGGCCAAGGAGCGGGCGGACGAGCTGCTCTCGACTGCCATGAGCAAGCTGGACCAAGGAGAGGCCGGGTTCTTCGCCACACTCCTCCGGACGAAAGACCACTGGAGATGTTTCGACGAGTTCAGGGACAGGACCATGTACCTGGACATTGAGACGACTGGCACGTCCAAGAGCGCGCCCATCACAATCGTCGGCGTCTACGACGGGAAGCGTATGCACTCCCTTGTCCGCGGCCACAACCTGGAGCAATCCACGCTCAAGGCTCTCCTGGAACCCGCGAGCTTGCTGGTGACCTTCAACGGCGCGAGCTTCGACATACCCATGCTCGAGTCGCACTTCCCCGGTGTCGTCCCTGACGTCCCGCACCTCGACCTCAAGCATCTACTGCGCAGGCTCGGGCACACCGGCGGCCTCAAGGCAATCGAGCCAGATATGGGAGTCGAAAGGGACCTGCGCATTCAGTACCTCACTGGGCAGGACGCCGCCTACCTGTGGCGCCTCTGGCAGAGGAAGGGTTCGTGGAACGCCCTCGAGACGCTCAAGGAGTACAACGCGGAGGACTGCAGGAACCTCGAGATCATATCCGACATAGCATGCAGGGAGATGAGGGAGAAGCTAATGGGAGGAGCCAGGCCAGCGGCGAAAGTATGAATACTGAGCTCAATCTACAGGTCGATCGGATGGACGCACTCCTCGCGCTTCTGCTGGCATCAATCGGTTTTGGGCTGTTCATTTTCATCGTGAACCGTTCCGTGAAGTACATAGCGCTAGCTGCCGTCGCCGTGATCGTCCTCGCCGTCGCAGTAGCCTTCGGAGGTGGCCGGTCGTGAAGGATGCAGTCACGAAGTTCGTCTCCTCTATCCCAGCGGGCCTCTGGGAGGACGCGCTCGCGGTCGCGCGCCATCTCCGGGGCAGTTCGAACGTCATCGTGGCGACTCACATCGACGCGGACGGCGTCGCGGCGGCTTCCATCGCGAAGTCCGTGCTGGAGAGGCTTGGAGTGAGGCACGAGGTCTTGTTCTTCAAGAAGCTCGACGACTCCGTGGTCGACGCGCTGCTGAAGAAGGGCGCGGATGTGACATGGTTCACGGACCTCGGAAGCGGCTCGTCGTCCAGATTGGGTGGCCTCCGAGCCGTCATAACCGACCATCACGTCCCGGACACGGCGGCTGGCACGCCCAGGACGGGAGCGCAGTCGCTCTTGACAGACTTCTCCGGGCCGCGTCAGGTCAACCCTCATCTGCACGGGATCTCCGGAGCGACTGACCTGAGCGGCGCAGGCGCCACGTTCCTGGCCGCCCTCGCGGTGGACGAGCGCAACTGCGACCTCGCGCCTCTCGCGATCCTGGGCAGCGTAGGCGACCTCCAGGACCAGAAGACAAGGAGGCTCGAGGGGCTGAACAGGCACGTCCTCGAGCTCGCTGTATCCTGCGGTTTCGTCGAGGCCGAGGAAGACATACGCTACTTCGGCCGTGAGACCAGGCCGCTGTTCAAGATGCTGGAATACTCCCGCGACCCGTTCCCTCCGGGAATAACCGAAAACGAGCAGGAGTGCATCAGCTTCCTGCTCAGCCTCGGCATCGAGCTCAAGGAAGGAGACGCGTGGCGCACGTGGGCGATGCTGTCCTCCGACGAGCGTTCGACTATCATCACCGCGCTCAGGGACCACCTTCACGTGCGCAGGCGCAAGCAGGAGACGATAGACCGGCTCACGGGAGAGGCCTACTCGTTCACGCGGGAGGAACCCGGGTCGCCCGTGAGGGACGTCAAGGAGTTCGCGACGCTCCTGAACGCCTGCGGGAGGCACGGGCGAGCCGAGGTGGGTCTGAAGATCTGCGTCGGCGACCGCGGACCTGCCCTCGCGGAAGGGTACGCCCTCCTCAGGGATCACAGGTCGGCGCTGAGCAGGGCCCTCGAGATCGCCAAGAGCAGGGGCATGACCAGGCTGGACCATATCCAGTACTTCGACGCGGAGGACGACATCGAGGAGACCATAGTCGGCACGGTGGCGGGCATGCTCCTGGGTGGGAGCGGGGCTGACAGGACTGCGCCGATGATCGCGTTCGCGGACTCGATGGAGCCCAGCGACGAGCAGATGACCAAAGTCTCATCGAGGGGGACGCAGGAGCTCGTCTCGCGAGGCATGGACCTCTCC
>DUGQ01000021.1 GCA_013331315.1 Thermoplasmata archaeon | reverse complement strand
AGCGGGGCGGTCGCGTGGCCCACCGTGCTGCGGGGGCCTCTCCCGGGCGCCTCGGGATAGATGAAGTCCCCGCCTCTCGCCGTCGACGCTCCCACTAGGCCGTACACGACGTACTCGAGGTGGTCGATGTACTCCCCCCACAGAAGGATCGCCCCGACGAATATGAACAGGTATATCGGCAAGGAGACGAGCACGTTGAGCGCGACCATGGAGGTGGCCTTCAGCGATCCGACGGTCGCCTTGGCTATGACCTGGTCCAGGCCGTATATCATCAAAGCGCAGAGCGCGAGCGCCACGGAAGGCTCGATCATCTGTCTCCTGCCAGCCACTCCGCCATCTGCTCGCAGTATTAGAAGGTTGCTGGGAAGTGGCAGCCACGCATATGTGCGCGTGGCGGCTGTTATATACGGGCCAACCCGCTCACGACTTGATGGCGGATACCTGCAAGGGCGAGGAACCGTGCTGTCCCCGGTTCAACACCGAGCCATGGGATGAGACCGTTCACGAATGGCGCGACAAGCCGTTCATCAGGGACACGGTGAGACAGTTCATGCACAGACCGCGCCCGAGCACCATGGAGAAGACCATCGGGCGCATGTGGGGCATGGCAAAGGGATCGGGCGCGAATCCGAGCACGGAGGACTTCCTGCTGCTCGCCTACGACCCTTCGCCGTGGAAATCGGAGCTGTACATGGCGGTCACCAAGGAGGTGCCCGGGGCGGACAACGTGCGAATGTCAGGAAAGTACCTCACGAAGGTGTTCGACGGGCCGTACAACTCGCCCCCGATCTGGGTGAAGGAGATGGAGAGGTTCGTGAATTCCAGGGGCGAGAAGGCCGAGAGGTACTTCTTCTACTTCACGACGTGTCCGCGCTGCGCGAGGATCTACGGGCACAACTACGCCGTAGTGTTCGCCGAGGTACGGTAGGCCGGTCCGTTAAGCGCCTCAGCAAGACCAGCGGACGAGGTCTTGGTTTCAGGCTGTCTTCTCTCTAACCCTTCTGCGATAAGCGATGACGGCGACCAGCAATATTCCCACGACAGGGACCAACACGGAACTGAACTCCGGAATCGATGTCGTGGGGATGAAGAAGATGTCTTCGCCGTCATCCAGGTCCACGTCCGAGAGGGGCAGCCAATACGGGTCATAAGTGCCCCCGGGTCCAGGAGTCGCGTTGACCGGAAGGATCGAGTCCCTGTTGTACTCCGGCCACGGATCGTAGATCAGAACCTTGTCGTCATCGACCGTGACGGTGCTGTTGTCGTCGTATCCAGCGATCACCTTCGCGTGGCCCTGCAGAGCCCTGTTCCCCGCGGGTGGATATTGAGGGCTCTGATTCACCGGCAACCCGCCGTGGTCAATCCAGAGCACTGGCCTCATCGTGAATATGTACTGCTCCAGCTCTGATGGCGCAAGAGGGTTGCTGGAGTCGTGCTTGCCCAGGCCAAGCGTCATCCCGACCGCCCACCTGACCCCATCCTGGACCTCGTCCGGCTGCCCGCCGTTGCCGTCGAACATTCCCACACCGTGGGTCTGTATCTCGTTGTCCCCCGTGATCTCAGGGGCGACCGACTTGCCGTTGTCGTAGATCCGATCCTGCACTGTGTACTGGCCCGTTCTGCCGTAGGCGGTGGAGAGCATAGACACGGCCGCGGGCGCGCTGAACGCAGAGCAGTGAGGACAATCATCCGACGTACCGAACACACCGTCGTCTCCCGCGGCGTGGTCCCATGCGTGCGGGAGTTCCGGCGGCTCGCCGGAGCACGGGGGGCCTGCTGTGCACACGTTGTGGCTGTCNNGACGGAGGACCTGCCGTGCACACGTTGTGGCTGTCTTTATGCTGGTATTCGAGGGTGATTGGGATTGTCACCGCGCCGTTTATGGTCGCTTGGATGGAGCTCCCGCCAGGGGAGCTCATAGCCAATGCGAGGATCCCGCCGAGCGAGCCCAGTATCAGTATGACGACGACGCCGGGAACCAGCAGCCGGTTCCTGCTCGGTGCGGCGTCGATGCGACCTGGCCTGCGATGTACGAGAGGGCCGATGTATGACTCCTGTGGTGGTGCCCTGGACTTTACCATGTGAGCCAGTTACTCCAGACGGCCCCTACTTATCACCGTTATATTTAACCGTTCGCATTTCTGATAATGCGACAGCGTCTCCCCTGAACGACAAGGATATATAATGAACCTGCGGGAACGCTGGTTTGGCGAAAATGCCCTAAACGGCTATCTCCACCCTGTTCGATCTCTTGCCCGTCATGAGATCGATATCTATCCTACCTATACCGACGTTCTTCAACGTGTCGTCCGTGACCTGCTCCGATATGACCTTGTCGGGGGCGGGCTCGTTCTTGCGAATCATGGTAACGAGCGCGTGGCGTTTCTCCTCCAAGTCATCAACGAACGTCACCTTCCCCCGGAACTGCGTCGTCTCGTATAGGTGGTCGCAGCTGCCCTCGGCGTAGCCGAGGTCGACCAGAGCTTGCCCCCAGACGCGGTTGTCCCGTCTCAGGGCATCGACCTTTCTGCCGGCCTTGGCACAGTGGAAGTATATCGCATTCCGCCCCTCATCAAACCCGTGTGTGAGCGTGACCAAGTACGGCCCGTCTTCATCGCACATCGCCACGGTCACATGTCGCGCCTCGAGGATCACCCTGGTCAACTCGCTCCTGTCCGTGACCTCTTTCTCCCTCCGCCTCATGCTCTTCATGGGGCGCACCGTCCCGTCACAGATAGGGAACGGTCACACAGTAGGTAATCCTTTCTCAATCGTGCCGCAGGTTGACCCAGGACCAGAAGAGCCGAACATATCTGTCGCAAACTGCTTAAGAGCATACCATGTTGAAGGCGTCACTTGGGAGGTTCGATGACGTTGCCGACTGGCAAGAGAGGTAGGAAGAGGTTGACAAGGGCGTTCGGCATGCCCGTGGGAGATGACCAGAACAGCGAGACCGCGGGGCCGCGAGGCCCCATACTCATGCAGGACGTCCACCTGCTGGAGAAGCTGGGGCATTTCGACAGGGAACGAATACCGGAGCGCGTGGTCCACGCGAAAGGCGCGGGGGCCCATGGATACTTCGAGGTGACGAAGGACGTCTCGAATTACACCAAGGCGAAGTTCCTTTCCAAGGTCGGCAAGCGGACGGAGGTCTTCGTGCGGTTCTCCACAGTCGGTGGAGAGAAGGGGTCTGCCGACGCTGAACGCGACCCCAGAGGGTTCGCAGTCAAGTTCTACACGGAGGACGGCAACTACGACCTCGTGGGCAACAACACACCTGTGTTCTTCATAAGGGACCCGCTCAAGTTCCCGGACTTCATTCACACGCAGAAACGGAACCCGGCTACAAACCTGAAGGACCCGGACATGTTCTGGGACTTCCTCTCACTGACGCCTGAGTCGATTCATCAAGTCACGATACTCTTCTCCGACCGAGGGACACCGGCGAGCTACAGGCACATGAATGGCTATAGCAGCCACACTTACAAATGGTACAACGATGAGGGGGAGCAGTTCTGGGTCAAGTACCATCTCAAGACGGACCAGGGCATCAAGAACTTCACGAGGGAGCGGGCCGAGGCTATGAAGGGAAGAGACCCGGACCATGCGACTAGAGATCTGCACCATGCCATCGCGGAGGGGGACTACCCGTCGTGGACGCTTGAGGTGCAGACCATGAGGGCCGAGAACGGCGCCGACTACCGATGGGACGTGTTCGACATCACCAAGGTGTGGCCCCACGGGGACCTTCCGCCCATCAAGATAGGCAAACTGGTCTTGAACCGCAACCCGGAGAACTACTTCGCCGAGGTTGAGCAATCGGCGTTCTCACCGGCCAACTTCGTCCCCGGAATCGGCCCGTCCCCGGACAAACTCCTGCAAGGCCGCCTATTCTCCTACCACGACACGCACATCCACCGGCTCGGGCCCAACTACCACCTGATACCCGTGAACGCGCCGAGAAACGCGCCAGAGCAGAGCTATCAGCGAGATGGCACGATGAGGACCGATTCCGGGGGAGGGGGCGGGCCCAATTACTGGCCGAACAGCTTCGGCGGAGCGGCTCCTGAGGCAGCGAGCAGAGATCCTCCGCTCGAGACAGACGGCCCGGTGGGACGGCACCCGTACTCGCACCCGAACGACGACTTCGAGCAGCCTGGGAACCTGTACAGGGACGTCATGACCGACCGGGACCGCGAGAACCTCGTTGGGAACATCGTTAGCCATCTTTCGGGCGCCCGGAGGCGCATCCAGTTGAGGCAGGCAGCCCTTTTCTTCAAGGCGGATCCGGACTACGGCAAACGAGTGGCGAAAGGGCTGAAGCTGAGCGTGAGAGAGGTCGAAAGACTGGCTGGTATGCCTCAAGAGGGCCGAGTCAAGGCCACTAGGAAGTGACACTGCAGAGGTCAGTATACGGCACCGTCGGTCTGGTCCGAGACGAGTACTCCGTCGACCGCGGACAGGTGGTACTCCGAGCCACCGACGCCCTGCCAAGTCGCCAGGTTGAAGGTGGCATCCCCCGACATGCGATAGACCGATAGGCCTTCATAGGTGAGCGGAGTCCTCAGGTCGCAGACCTCTGGCGGACCTGGCGTGCGGAGGAAGTACGCGACGGCGGTGCCTTCCTTGCAGGCGCCGAACAGGGTCACCTCGCCGTTCTCGTCGACGCCCAGCGCGGTCTTCTCGTCTATGCCGATTCCCTTGGCCTCCGTAGCCCATCCGTCCTCGACGATGCGCGCGAGGAACGTGACGAGCCTTCCCATGCGGTCCCTAGCGACGAAGTGACTGTCTGTGATCGTGCCGTCCATNTTGGACATGTCGAGGAAGTCGCGCTCAATCGTCACTCTCCGGTTGTAAGGGTTCTTGAGGGCGTCATCGGAATCGATGGTGTCGTTCTCCGCGGAGAACGAGAACTCGCCCAATATGGCAAGGCCAGCGCTCGTGCCACCAACGGGGGCAGGTTTTGACGCGACGTAGTGAATCGCGTCCTCCACTGGCGTTCCCTTCCACATGCTGACGTAGTTCCACTGGTCACCGCCGGCTATGAACAACGCCTCCGCGTTGCGTATCTTTTCAATCACGAAATCGTCGTAGCACGCGGCCTCTGTGACGAAGATGATCGTCTCGCATGAGTCGACGCCCCCGAGCTGCTTGAATATCCACGGATTGTACGCGTCGGTCCCCGCGCACCTGATAACGACGAAGTCACCCCCGCCGGACCTTTCGATCATCCAAAGCATCGCCTCCGCGACATCCGTGCTTCCACCCGCCAGCAGCAGTCCGGGCGAGGTCGTGGTCACGACGTCGTCCGGATTGCCCGCCACGTAGTACTCGTAAGTCACCTTTCCGGCCGACTCGCCCCCCGACGCGGAGAAGGACAACATCACGGTCGAGAACAGCATCACCACGGCCAAGAAACCCGCCAAGACCCGCTTCATCAGATTCACNNTACATTATGCTTGTGTCAGTATGCTCCGACGGGGGACTTTGGGGCCTGAGAGCTCAATATCGGTTCCCAGTTTCAAAACTGTACCATAAACCCCTTATCTGTTCTCTCAATTCCGGTAACAATCCCGCACGCAAGCGGGCATAGGAGATTGGAGAGGATGAGAAAAGCGGCATCAATTATCGTATTGATGAGCGTCGTTGCCGTCATGGCGATCGGCGCGCAGATCGCCCTTGCGGGGCCTGTGCAGTCGCTTTCGGCGTGTCTCAAGGTCGAGCCCAAGGAGCCATTGGGCACGGCGGTCTACCAGTGGTGGGACGACGACACGAGAAGGCTCGAGATAACCGTCGCGGGGGCAGTTCCAGGCCAGTACTGCATCCTGATAGACAAGGAGAAGCTCGACGTGAAGCTCGTGGTCGACGACACCGGAGCGGGCTACCTGAGGCTCGACACGAGATGGGGAGACGTGATCCCGGTCATCGAGTCGGGTTCCAACATAGCCCTCAAGAACTGCGCTGACACGACCATCGTGATCTGTGGCAAGTTCGTGTAGGGCTGCCTCTGACACCAGGCTTGTGCAAACCCCTTAACATCTTGGTTTTCTGCTCCAGCCTTTCAAGCTTCGACCCACACGGGAGCCGTCCACGCGGTCACTCCCGGAAGTCCGAGCTCGTTGGACTCAGTGTGGACGCGCACGAAGTAGTAGCTGCCGCCCTCCGCGTCGAACGAGGCGTCCCAGTCGAACACGCACGAGCCGTCTCCTTCCTGGCTCGCAACGACAACGCCACCGTTCGTCACTATCTCGACAAGAGTTATCGCGTCGCTGTCGACCCCATCGGGGTCCACTATGTGGATGCCCGCGGTCACGCCTGTGACATCGTGGAGCACGGAACCCATCACTGCCCCTTCCAGAGTGTACCGTATCTCGAGGTTGCTGTCCTGGGTAGCGTATCCCCTGCCGTCCCTCATGGCCTCGTAGAGGTCCTCGCGCGAGAGGCTGGGGGCGAGCAGGACGGTCCTGACCTCGCTGCCGGATATCCACTCACCGTAGTGGTCGTCCGCGGTCGCCGTGGGCATCATGTGCCATCCCGCGTCGAGCGCCTTGATGTAGCTCGACGAGCGGTCGCCCCAGTTGTAGCACTCGAGCATGCCCATCGCGAGGTCGCGCTCCTCGTTCCAGAAATCGAACTGGTAGAAGTCCCAGCAGACGGGGCATCCGTACGAGAGTGGGTGGTTCCACTGGCCTATCGCCCCAGGCTCCTCGGCGATCCAGTCGTATATCCACGGGAAGAACGAGCCTCCAGTCATGCGGTCTCCCTTGTAGTAGGCCTGCGGGACGAGGCCCGCGTCCGGCGGCAATGTCGTCGTACCGTAGATGTTTATCTCGTTGATGCCTGCCAGGAAATACTCGTAGCCAGCTATCGCGACGAACTCGCCGTCCACGGTGTGGTCATCAGCGGAACTCAGGGTGTCCGCCCACTCCCAGTCGAGGAGCAGATAGTGGTGGTCGGTCAAGGCGAGGAAATCCGCTCCCGCGGCCCTCGCTGCCGCGAACGCCTCGTCGGGCGTGCCCTCGCCGTCCGAATACGACGTGTGAGAGTGCAAGTCACCGAAGTACAGGTTGTACTCCATCACGGGCTCCTCCTCGACGGCCGTCACAGTCGAGCAGAAGGACGGTGCAATCATGAAGGCGATCACTGCCAAAGACACGGCTGAGACGAGTTTCCCCACGGTCATTCAACGACTCCCCCTAATTGATGCCCGGAAGGGTATCCCGGAGGCATTATTTCTGTGTTACTGACTCAGCGCCAGCTAGGGAGGTAGAATCGGATCGAGCGTGAGGCAAGGATGAGCCCCGATCGACCTTGAATATTCGTGATAAAACAGGTATGGGTGCGGCCCCGCGATACATCCGAAGGGCCGCACCTGAATTGGTGTTTAAACGTTCCCTACTTCTCCTGCCCAGGTGGCGGTTGAGGTTCCTCGCCTGGAGGCGGAGGCTGCTGCTGAGGCCACTGCTGCGGCTCGAGCTGCATCTGGGACACGGCGGGCACCTGATCCCTGATCACGGGGCCCATTCCTCTCATCCTCGACCGTCTCCGCATGCCGAATATGACAGCTATGGCCATCACGGCGATGACTGCGAGGATCACCAGGAGGATCCAGAGGTCCATGCCGAAGAACACCGCGGAGGACGATCCCTGGACCACGACGGACTTCGTGGTCTCGTTGTTGCCCGCGGCGTCGGTCGAGTAGAACTGAACCGTGTGGTTCCCGCTGCCCTTGACCTTGAACGGGCCGTCGTAGGCGATCCACTCGCCATCGTCTATCCTGTACCAGGTCGCGGCCACTCCGCTCGCGCCGTCGGTGACATTCAATGTGACGGTCGAGCCGTCCGCGTCTGCAGTCGTAATAGGCGCGGTAGCGTCCACCTTGAACTCGAGCGTCTTGACCTCCTCCTCGTTGCCGGCGACATCGATCGAGTAGAACTCGAGCGTGTGCGAGCCGTCGATGTCGACATCGAGGGTCGTGCCTGAACGCTCCATCCAGTCGCCGTCGTCGAGCCTGTACATAGTGACCGCCGCGCCGGACGCGTTGTCCTCGCGATCGAAGACGACCGTGGCCTCGCTCACCATCCATCCGTCCAGGCCTTCGGTCCCCTCGACCGTCGCGGAGGTCTCCGGAGACTCGGTGTCAATCATGACATAGGTCATGTGGACGGGCTCCTCGTTGCCAGCCACGTCATCGGAGTAGAACTCCACCGTGTGGACTCCATCACCCGTCACCGTGAACGTATCCGAGTACTCCGTCCACGAGCCTCCGTCGACCCTGTAGTAAGTGTGGTTGACAGCCCCCACGCCGCCCTCCGCTGAGAGGGTCGCCTCGACAGAGGACAGATACCAGCCCTCCTCGCCCTCGTCGCCAGAGAGTTCGATCGTCGTCAGCGGAGGCTCGACNNGACGGAGAGAACGAGATCGCCGTAGAAGCTGAGGGGCGGATAGTCGTCCTCAACGTAGACAGGCCACGCGCTGTATTCGTCCGTGTCACCGTCTATCGGAGTGGGAAGGCCCGCGAAGCCGAGCACGTCGCCCGGAGAGGCCATGACGAGCGCGAGCGGGATGCAGAGCTCGTATACCCTGTGGCCTGTCGCGGACCATGGGCTCGTACCGAAGCCCGCGGCGCCCGCAATACCCTCGTGGTCGGGGTTCGAGTCGTCGAACGGTGCGCACTCGGTCTCCCAGTCCCAGTACCAAGTGTCGAACACCATGTGCAAAGTGTCGTAGCCGACGGAGGTCGTGACGACTGCGAACATATCTTCGTGCCCGTCCGACAGGACCTCGTCGTTGCCCGTGTCGAACCCGACCAGTGCCCCGTCCTGAGCTGACGCCGTCATGTCCCCGGTCGCGTCGACCAGCACGAACATGTGCGTCTCGTTGTTGCGCACGTATATCGTCGCCTCGACCTCGTTCATGTCGTCAGCCGCAAAGACATCGACACCCACGACGCCAAGCCACTCATCTGCTTCGGCGACGCCATCGACCGCCACGGGATCGAACGCCCATCCTGACCGTATGGTCGGGGTTGTCGAATCGAACTCCGCCCGTGTATACGAACCCCAGATATCATGGGAGTCGTAGTCCATGACATTGTCGGAGTCATCGTACAACTCAAGAGCCACATACCATGGGTCGCTCCCCGAGACGGCTATGCTCCATCCGCTGAACACGAGCTCGACAGTGTTGCTGCCCTCCTCGAGGTACGCCTCGGCCGCGGCGTAGTCGGAGGGGTCTCCGAACCCGTCATACAGCACGGCAAGTACCACGTAGTCGCCCGCGACGTACGCGTCCACCGAGACCTCGACCAGGAGGTAGTCGAACAAGCCGTCGTCGTCGGTGTCGTAGGCCGAATCGTCATGCGGCGGGGCGAACTCGGCCGGCGGGAGCTTGACGATCCGCTCGGCCAGTTGCGGCGCGGCCCGCAGCAGGGCGTCCACGAACGTGCTGCGCTGGAGCGACCGGCCGGCGGCGTCGGCGTATAGCCAGCTCAGCGTGACCGT
>DUGQ01000081.1 GCA_013331315.1 Thermoplasmata archaeon | reverse complement strand
TCACGGAGGCCTTGGGGCTGAGCCTCGAAGGGTGCGCCACGAGCCACGCGCTCACGGAAAGGAAGCGAGAGATGGCCTACGAGACCGGGAAGCTGGCTGTCGAGCTGGCGAGGAAGAACGTCCGCCCAAGGGACGTTGTCGACGAGAAGAGCTTCGAGAACGCTCTCAGGGTCGACAACGCGATAGGCGGGTCGACGAACACCTGCCTCCATCTGATCGCGATCGCGCGAGAGTTCGGGGTGGCCCTGGACCTCGACGTGTTCGACAAGATCTCGCGGGTGACGAGACACATAGTCGCGCTCAGGCCGGGCGGACAACATTTCATGATTGACTTGGACAACGCAGGAGGTATCCCAGCGGTCATGAACGTCCTGCGAACCGAGCTGCACGACTCGAAGACCGTCTCCGGCAAGTCGATCAGGGGGATCGCGAACGGGGCTAAGGTGCTCGACACTGATGTCATCAGAGACCTCGACAACGCGTACCACGAGGAGGGAGGCATAGCGGTGCTGAGAGGGACTCTGGCCGAGGAAGGATGCGTGGTCAAGCAGTCGGCCGTGGTCGACTCGATGAGGAGATTCGAGGGACCTGCGAAGGTCTTCGACTCAGAGGAGGAGGCGACGAAGGCAATGCTCGCCGGGCGCGTGAAGAGGGGCGACGCCGTGGTGATAAGGTATCAGGGCCCGAAGGGCGCCCCAGGCATGCCCGAGATGCTCGGTCCGACATCGATCCTCACAGGCATGGGCCTCGGGGAGTCCGTCGCACTGATCACCGATGGGAGGTTCTCGGGCGGGACGAGAGGGCTCTGCGTCGGCCACGTTTCCCCGGAGACCTATGTGGGCGGCGCCATGGCCGCGCTTCGAGACGGCGACGTGATCAGGATAGACCTGGACGAGAGGGAGATCGACGTGCTCATCTCGCAGAAGGAGATCAAGGTCCGCCAGAAGGAGCGGAAGACGCCCAAGCAGAGGGTGGACGGGTACCTCAAGAGATACAGGGAATCGGTGGCGTCCGCCAGCCTCGGGGCGGTGCTTCTGACGAGGGGCAAGTGACGCGGACATGCACGCAGAGGCGTCATCCGCGGGGCGCCCTCCGGGAAAAGTACTTGGTGGCGCTGTCCAATTCATGCGACGAGAGTCCTGAGGTAGGGGAAGACCCATGAATGATGTTGAACACTGGCTCGGCGTCGTCTTTCCAAGGCTCCTTGGGCTTGCGCTGATAGCCTATTCGTTCCTGCTCGTCTACCGGGCACGGAAGGAGTTCTTCGTCGTAATCAGGGGAATCATCGTCGTCATCTTCGTATCCGCGGTCACCCTGCTTTGGATCTACGAGACGGCGATGTCGCTGTCATCTGGGGAGGGTTGGAGCCGCCACCCGTTCATCGGGATATCCTTCGTGGTGGTCACCTCGTGGCTGTCCGTGTGGATAGTGGGCGTGACGACGATCCACCGGGAGGTCTTCACCACCAAAGCGTTCACGGAGATGATGACCGCGAGGCTCGTCAACCCGGTCACCGTCTGGGGAGCCATGGGCTTGGTCGTCGTCATAGGTTGCCTCGTGGGAGGTCTGTCGACAGAGGAGTCGCTTGGCGACCACCAGGGGTTGCTCGCCATGGTCTTGGCGTACCTGCTCGCGTCGGTATCCTTCGACATCGTGATGCCCGTCATCGCCAGGAGAAAGGGGCTGCTCAGAAGGCTCGGGCACGAGGAGAAGGCGAGCATGGCGTTGCTCGCTGGGGCTTGGGTCGGCATGCCGTCGTTAGAGTTCTTCTTCGACCTCTATCTGAGATCCGTATCCGATGTCAGCTACGACTCGGTTTACTCGTGGATGATGTTGGCCATGTTCGTCTTCCTCCTGAAGTCCGTCACGAGCCCCAGGTTCTCGTCGCTGGTGGTGAACGCGGAGGTGGAGATGACCGAGCGAGGCGGGTTCCGGTCGTACGACATCCCCCGCGGGGTGTATCTCTTCGAAGACGAGACGAGCGCGCCCGCCACGAGGCTGTTCGTGGAGCTGGTGACCGTGCCCCTGAGGCCCGACGTGAGGATCCCGGACGGAGAGGCCGAGGCATCGGACACGCTCGCCTTCCTGATACCGAAGGGGCTGATGGTCACACGGGTGTTTCCCGAGCGCATCAGACAGGAGTATCCCCTCCAGGTGACCCCGATAATCTGGCTGACCGAATCTCCAGGGGAGAGGAGGATTTAGCCGACCAGCGTGGCGCTGCTCACGGACACCCTGATCAGGTTCATGGAGAGCAACCCGAACAGCATAGTCCTCGTGGACGGGGTCGAGTACATGATGACCTTCAATGAGTTCACCAAGGTCCTCAGGTCGCTCGACTCGCTCAACGAGACGGCTTGGATAACCAGGTCGAGGCTCATAATCGCGATCGACCCCAAGGCGTTCGACGCGAAGCAGGCCGCGATGCTCGAGCGCGACCGCATCGTCGTCAAGGGGGAGCCCGGCATAGAAGAGCTGAAACTGGCATCTCAGAAGCTCGCCGCGAGCAGGTGACGGGACCTAGCCCTGCACGTTGTTCTCGACCCATCCTCGGGCCTTCTTGTAGGAGCCAAGAACCTTGACGAACGCGCCCGACTTCAGAAGGCCACCGACCGCCTCCTGGCAGTTGGGGTCGTCCATGCTGCCGTCGAAGTCCGCGTAGAACACGTATACCCAAGCCTTGTTCCTCCGGGGCCGCGACTCGAGCTTCGTGAGGTTGATACCCCTGGACGCGAACTCGCCCATCGCCCTGTAAAGAGCTCCTGGCACGTTCTTGGTGGCGAAGACTATGGAGGTCTTGTCCGAGTCCGCGACGGGCGCGGGGTTCTTCTCCAGGACGAAGAAGCGGGTGTAGTTGAACGCCTCGCTCTGAATGTCCTCCTTGAGTATCTCGAGCCCGTACACGCTCGCCGCGCGCCTGCTCGCGATCGCCGCCTGGTCGAGACGCTTCGACTCAGAGACGATCCTCGCGCTGCCCGCTGTGTCGTACGCAGGTATGATGCGCCATTCAGGATGGCCGTCCAGGAGCTTCCGGCACTGCCCGAGAGCCTGCGGATGGCTCAGGACCTCTTTGACCGATTCGATCTCCACGCCGGCGTTGACCATAAGGCAGTGCTTTACCGGCACTATGGTCTCGCCCGATACGGACAGGTCGTGGTCGAGCAACAGGTCGTTGACCTGAGTGACGCTTCCCTCAAGCGAGTTCTCGACGGGCACGACCGCGTGGGTGACCTTGTCGTGCTCGACCGCCTCGAACACGGACTTGAAGTCAGGGCATGGCCTGGTCTTGACGCCGTTCCCGAAGTAGCGGAAGCACGCATCCTCGGAGTACGCTCCTCTCTCGCCCTGGAAGGCCACCAGCTTCTCGCCATCCGCCATGACAGCCCAGCGTACACAGGTGAACCTATTTCTATCCTTCCTATCGGGCGGATGCCGGGTTTGGACGAGGCGATGTACACAACTGTCCAGCGACGAGCCTTGACCGCTGAATATTCAACCACAAAGATTTATATTGGTCCAAGGCTTCCCAGGTTTGGTCGTCCCACAAGGGAACGACCGCACCGCATTGGAGAGGCGAAGAATGGCACGCGAGACCAGAGGTTTGCTGCTTCTGCTGCCCTTGGGGCTTATTCTTCTAGCCTGAGTGCTGTGCATTGCTGAATTCTGGGGAGTGTTCCTATGTCGACACAATCTCCGAGTGGGAGTGCTGGACAAGTGGGTGATGGCGGCTTCAAGATCCCCGACACGGGGGTCTTCGTCAGTGAATACAATAAGAAGATCTTCGAGTCCACGAGGATGCCCGAGAGGGTCAAGATCCTTGACACGACCCTGAGGGATGGAGAGCAGACTCCAAACGTCGCTCTCTCGACGGACGACAAGGTCAAGATAGCACAGGCGCTGGACGAGCTGGGAGTGGACATCATAGAGGCCGGGTTCCCCATCAACTCCGAAGGAGAGGCCGAGGCGGTCAAGAAGATCGCAGGCGCGGGGCTCCAGAGCGAGATATGCGCGCTGTGCAGGGCGAGCAAGACGGACATCGATGCGGCCATAGGAGCGGACGTGGACTCGGTGCACATATTCCTCGCAACATCCAAGGTCCATCTCGAGAAGAAGCTGAAGATATCGAAGGACGAGGCGGTCGCCAAGGCCGTCGAGGCGGTCAAGTACGCGAAGCAGCATGGGCTCATCGCGGAGTTCAGCTGCGAAGACGCGACGCGGACGGAGCTGGAGTTCCTGCACGAGGTGCACAAGAGCATCGAGGCGGTGGGAGTCGACAGGATCGACATCCCCGACACGGTGGGAGTCATGCCCCCGCCCGCCATGATGCAGTTCGTGTCCGAGATCAAGAAGAAGACCAAGGTGCCACTAGCGGTGCACTGCCACGACGACTTCGGGCTGTCGGTCGCCAACTCGCTGGCCGGCGTGCGCAACGGGGCCCGGCAGGTCGAGTGCACC
>DUGQ01000167.1:16381-16815 GCA_013331315.1 Thermoplasmata archaeon | reverse complement strand
TGGACCCGATGAAGGTCGATTTCGACAGGCTCAACAAGGTGGTGATGGCGAGTTCTTTGGGTGCCCCGATAGGCATGGACTTCTCCCCTCTCATGGGTGGCTACTCCGGTGGCCCGGAGGGGACCGCTCTCGGAACCGTCGCGTCCCACATGATGGGCGTGCTGACGCTCCAGACCAGCTACTTGATACCGTTCCCTCTGCATCTTCGGTACATATCGAACAGCAGCAGGGAGTTACTTTGGATCATCTCGACAATGGGCCAGGCCATAAGCAGAAACACGCACCTGCTCAGCCTCAGCCTCAACTACACTGCAGCCGGTCCGTGCACGATGATGTGCCTTCAGGAGACATCCGCGTCCGTGTTGTCCGCGGTGGTCTCCGGTCTCTCGATGGAGTCAGTGGGCGTCACGACGAACAAGTACGAGGACCGCGTG
>DUGQ01000167.1:8921-16374 GCA_013331315.1 Thermoplasmata archaeon | reverse complement strand
CCCCGGTCGAGCCGAGGATATCAGCGGAGGTCGGCCACGCGGTGGTGGGAATGAAGCGCTCGGAGGCAAACGAGATCGCGAAGTCCCTCCTCGCGAAGTACGAGAAGAAGCTGGGGACCCCTCCCGTTGGGAAGTCGCTGTATGAGTGTTGGAACCCTTCGAGACGGAGGCCGACAAAGGAGTACTCCGCGCTCATAAGACGTTTCAAGAAGGAGTTGTCCGGCCTCGGCATCAAGCTCGACGAGTCAGAGCTTGACAAACCCTGAGATCTGTCGGTAGGACGCTGTCCGTGGGTGATTCGGGGGAAAGGGATAAGCTGAGCATATGCGGTCACGTCTCCGATGACTCCACAGGACCCGGGGAAGCCGGGAATGGACAGGATATTCAAGTTGGTGATAATCCTCGTCGCCGCACAGTCAGCACTTCGAATTCTCTTCTTCGTCGCGAGCTTCGGCTACGATTTCGTGGAGGAGGAGGTCTCGGACGATGCCATGCTTGTCACGAACGCCCTCTTCCTCGCGCTCGGGGTCGCGGGTCTTGTGTTCTTGTATCCGTTGACCAAGAGACGGCATATCGGGTTCGTGGGCACTATCGCCGTTTGTGTCGCGACCGTAGTCTTCGACATTTGGGGGATATTCGCGGTTCAACCCTCAGCCGCCATGGGTATGGTTGTTCCAGTGGTCGCGACAGCATACTTGGTGTGGAAGCGCGACATGTTCTCGGACTCGAAAGCTCCTTGATGCGTTCGGTGGTTGCCAGGTCGCTCCGTCTGGCCGGCCTGTTGACCGTGAGGTCAACGATAAACGGGCGTATATATAGGCTCGAGGACACTCAAATTGTCGATTGACATGGACGGATACATCAAGACCGCTCTTGTTGTCTGCATTGCGGCCACCGTTGTGACTTCGGGGACGATACTCTACGCTCTTTTCAAAGGTGATGAGCCATTGTTCACAGACACGGGGAGTGTCCTGAGCTCTTTCACGGACTACGACGAGCTCGAGAACTTCCTCTCCGACACCACGTACGCGGCCAACGAATCCGACTACTCTTACTACGACTTCATGTCCAACTCTGGAGGGGATGAGACGTTGAGTGACCAGACATCTCACTCGACTACCAACGTCCAGGTCTCCGGAGTGGACGAGGAAGACTTCGTGAAGACAGACGGCGACTTCATCTACGTGGCCTCTCACGACGGCGTGTCCGTGATCGACGCCTATCCTCCGGCGGACATGGAGCTCGTGTCGCAGCTCTCCAAGGAGGACGTCATACCGTTCAAGACGGACAACATGAGCGTCTACGTGTCCGGCTTGTATCTGGTCGGTGACAAGCTCGTCGTACTCTCTTCCGTGTACGTCTCGTGGTGGACCTTCTACGAGTATGACACTTTCGTGGGCTACCCTATCGACTTCCAGAGGACGTACATGTCTGTGTTCGATTTGAGCAACCCTTCCAACCCGGAGATCGAGATGGCGTACGGCGTCTCGGGATACTCGCTGACCTCCAGAATGATTGACGGTGTCGTGTACATCCTGTCCCAAGCTTACGTCTGGAGTCTGGACGAAGGCACCTGTATCCCTCAGTTCTGGGATATGGACGAGAGCCACGCCTTCGAGCCCGGAGCCATATTCTACGACCCGGGCAGCACGACCAAGGATTCGTTCGTTAGCCTGCTCGCAGTGGATGTCGAGTCCGCGGAGTACAACTACCTGTCGATCATCGCGGGGTACGCATCGACGATATACATGTCGACCGACGCTCTCTACCTGACGTTCCAGAAGTGGGGCGGGCACGTACTCTTTGTGGACGCGGAGATGGTTCCAGAGGAGGAAGACTCCACCAAGACGACCGTACACAAGGTGTCGGTGGACGGTCTCTCCATGCTTCCCGTAGCTAGAGGCGATGTTAAGGGCTGGCTGTTGAACCAGTTCTCGATGGACGAGAAGGATGGTATGCTGCGCGTAGCGACCACCACGTCATGGGACGAGCCCAAGAATGGGGTATACGTTCTCAACTCGACGCTCTCCGTGGTGGGCTCGCTCGAGAACCTCGCCCCGACCGAGAGGATATACTCCGCTCGATTCCTCGGCGACACGCTCTATCTCGTGACGTTCCTGCAGATCGACCCGCTGTTCGTGATCGACCTCAGCCTGCCTACCTCCCCCAAGGTGCTGGGAGAGCTGGAGATACCCGGATTCTCGACCTATCTCCACCCTGTGGGAGCTGACCACGTGCTCGGAATCGGGAGGATCGACGACCATGTCAAGCTGACCCTGTTCGACGTCTCTGACCCTGCCTCGCCGACCGAGCAGGACACGTTCATCGTTCCCGAAACGTCATGGACTTCCGCGGGCTACGACCACAAGTCCGTCCTGTTCGACTACGAGAGGGAACTCCTAGTCATACCCATGACCACGTACTACTACAGCCCTGTGGACGGGACGACAGTCTACTCTTCGTCAGCGTATGTGTTCAACCTGAACATTGAGGACGGCATATCCCTGAGAGGGGCGATCGAGCACGACGGATACTACTACAACGCCGTCAACAGGGCGCTGTACATCGAGGACACTCTGTACACCCTATCTTCGATCACCTTGAAGGCGAACTCCCTCATCGACCTCTCCGATGAGGGATCTATCGTCCTCGACTAGGACATCAAGACCCGGTGATGAGCGCTGAGTGACCACATACCTCCCGGGCCCCCCTCGGGAGGCTATTCTTTATTATCGGTCGCTCCTTCTATGTATCCGTCTGGAGGCCTTCGTATGCGCGTCGAGCTGGACAAGAAATCGATATTCGCCCTAGCCTCCGATACGAGGTTGGAGATTCTCAAGTCACTACAGCCGATGCGCAGAACCGTGTCTCAGCTTTCCGAGGAGCTGAACATAGACAAGGGGGCCGTTCACCGGCATCTCAAGAAGATGGAAGAGGGCGGCCTGGTCAAGCGGCACGAGGATCACGGATTTGTGTATTATGGCCTGACTTGGAAGGCCCGTGACTTGGTGGCGCCGAACGAGAACACACGGATAGTGATCGTGTTGTCGTCGATTTGGATGCTCTCGATGGTGGCAATCCTGTTCATCGCCGCGGGCCTGATGTCTGCGGGAGGGAACGACACGTTGATAGCGCTTGTGCCCGACTTCGGCGGGTCTGAGGACGGCTCTTCCACGAGCGCCATGGATTCTCACGATTCCGACATCTGGGTCATGCCAGCAGTGCTGGTCGTGGCGGTGATCGCAGCCTTGGTCGCGTTGTTGGTCGTGTTGGTTCCGAAACCCTTCCAGAAGTTCCCTGAAGACAGCGAGGGAGTCGAGGTACGGGGAGGTGACGATGGCGACGACTGAACCGGTGTATCGTCGGACGCTCCTCAGAGCGCCCGGAGAATTGGGGACGATACAATGAGAATTCCCCCGAAGGATCCAAGGGAGCGGAGCCAGATTATAAACGATCGCTGGAGACTCCGCGGCGGAATCATAGTTCTTGCAGTCGCATTGACTCTTCTGCTCCTCGCGATGCTGTTCTAGACATCGACAGGCCACTGTTCTGAGAATGTTCTTATGTCGGTTCGGTATTGGGAACCGGGAACATGAAGGAACTCATCGCCATCGTGAAAGGCGAGCTCTCGGGCTCGAAGGCCAAGTCGTTNNATGGGATGTCAGAAGTGCCGAGCTGAGGCTCCTCGAACCGGAGCAGAGACTGCTCGCCAGCTTCTCCGACATTCCCCAGTCTCTCCACACTTACTCGAAGGGAACGCCCGAGGGCGGCGTCACGGCCGAACTCGTTGACGTGGGCAAGGGAACGTCAGATGACGACTATGCGGGAAAGGACGTCAGCGGGAAGATAGTCCTCGCGACTGGCTCCGCGAAGCTCGTGCATGATGAAGCTGTCGTCAAGCGTGGCGCTATCGGCGTCGTCACTGACGGCCTCGCGTATGAATTCCCTGGCGTCCGTGAATCCTCGGACATCCCGGATGCTCATTCATATCAGGGTATATGGCCGGACTCTCGCGCCGCCACCAAGTCCAAGTTCGGCTTCTCTCTCAGCAAGCGTCAGGGAAACGAGCTGAGAACATTGCTCAAGACTAGCGAGGCGGTCGAACTGAACGCCAGGGTCGATGCTGACCTCTCTCGTGGGATGTACAGTCTGGTCAACGCGTCCATCACGGGCTCGGAGCTGCCCGAGGAGGAGGTATTCCTCATTGCCCACCTATGCCATCCCATGCCAGGCGCTAACGACAACGCCTCAGGCAGCGGCCTGCTGATGGAGGTCGCGAGGACTATCGTCGACCTCGTCAAGGAGGGGAAGATCGCCAGACCCCGGAGGACGATAAGATTCCTCTGGGTCCCAGAGACGACCGGGACTGTCGCCTTCCTATCCAGGCATCCCGAGCTGTACAGAAGGCTCGTGGCGGGGATCAACCTGGACATGGTCGGCGAAGATCAGGAGGTCTGTGGCTCCACGCTATGCCTGACCTGCACTCCTGATACCGTACCGTCATTCCTCAACGACCTCGTATACGCGATGATGGAGCTCTCGAACGCGGCATGCGACCGGCAGGTCAAGCTCGCCATGGTCAGCAAGTACCGGATCGCCCGTACGCCGTTCTCGGACGGCAGCGACCACGCTGAGTTCAACGAGTCCACGGTCGGGGTCCCGTGCGTCGCGCTGACTCAATGGCCCGACAAGTTCTACCACACCAGCATGGACACGCTCGAGAAGGTCAGCGAGGACAGCCTCACCAGGGTGGGCATTGCCGTGACCTCATCCGTGCTCCTGATGGCCAACGCTGACACTGAGACCGTTCACTCGCTGTCCAGCCTTACAGCGACGGAGGGAATGAAACGAATATCCGACGCGGTTGGACTCGCGGCCAAGGATATGTCGAGCTCAGAGCATGAGAGGACCTCTGGAACACCCCCTATCCCCTTCTTGCACGAGAACAGGTTGAGACACATCGTCGACAGGGAGGTTCAGGCCGTCCGGTCTCTCTCGAGGCTGAACGGGACGATTGACGGAGACGACTTCGTCGAGAGACAAGCCGCTGCTGTCAAGGCTCACGGGGAAAGGGAAGAGGCAAGGCTTAGGGCATTCATCGCGGACTCAGCGGAGAGAGACCAATCGAGGCCGTCGACTGAGATCAGCGAAGTCATCCCGAAGAGACTCTTCAAGGGAACGCTCGATTCTGACTTGATGAAGGAGAAGCTGGGAAGGGAAGGTTACGCCTGGTATAGGGGGATGGACGAGAAGGATCCTGCGTTCTCGGGCAAGATGTTCGAGATCCTCAATCTGATGGACGGAAACCGAAACCTTCGGGAGATCGCAGACTTCATCTCCGCAGAATTCAGCTACACCGATTACGGAGTAGTCGTCAAGTTCGCGGACGATCTTGAGAGATTGCACCTGATATCCTATCGATAGCCCCACCTCAATAGTGAAGTACTTCCATCGTCGATGACGTCCTCGGTGGCGGGTTTGGACGAGAAGGGATTCAGGGCGTTCGTGGCCGCGGGGAAGCGTGTCAAACCGGATCTCGACGAGGCGGAGATAAGGTCGAACCTGGGAATCGTCGCGGAGTTCGAGCGGTTCCTGTCTGGAAGAGATTCAGTGAAGATGTTCCAGACTGCGTCTGAGGACGACGTCGAGGCGTTCGTCGAGGAGCTGGGACTGTCGAACAGGGCGAACTACGAGAATCTGGTGGCTTTGGTCAGGTATGCCCGATTCACCAACACCAAGGCCGTGGAGGCTCGAGTAATCGAGATGCTCGATGGCGCCGAGGTCATGGACGCGCTCGCAGTGATACTGAAGAGTCGGACAGGTCAGGAGGGTTGTGAGAAGGTCTTCGCAGGGATCGAGCTTCCGTCAGTCGAAACCTCTCACGCGGAATGGCCGGTCGTGACCAAAGCGGTGATGGAGAGGCTTGAGGCACAGCTGGATGAAGGTGCTTGGAAGGGTGCGTTGCTTGCGGGTCCCCACACCGCTCCTGACGAATATTACCTTCCAGAGAGGAAGAAGTTCGAGGAGTCCAAGGACATCGACGAGTATTTATCCAGGAGAGCCGACGAATTCGCGGCTCTCCTCCAGCAGTGCAAGGACGAGGACGTACTCTTCTTCAACCAGGAGATCGACGAGGATGTGCTCGCATTCGTCAGGGGCAACAAGGAGATTGGCGGTGGGGTGCGGGACGGAGACACGATATTCGAGACGAAGATACCGTTCATGGCGCGCGAGTACATCCGCGAGACAGACCCTGTCACTAGGAGATACCTCTACTGTCATTGTCCTTGGGTGAGGGAGTCAATCCGGTCCGGTCTTGAGATCTCGCCCAACTTCTGCTACTGCAGCGCCGCCTATCACAAGAAACCGTGGGATGTTATCTTCGGCAAGCCAGTGGAAGCCGAGGTTGTGAGTTCCGTCCTCCGAGGAGACCTCGTCTGCAGGTTCGCCATCAAAATCCCTGAGGGGTATCGTGAGAAGATTCCTCCCTGAATAGGCACGGGCGCGCCCATTCGTCAATCGCCGATTCGCGGCGAAGAAAATGCAATGTACTCTCAGGACGGTCACATATGTGACCTCGGATGGGATCGAGGAGGAGGTGAGATTCTGGGAATAAGGGCAAAGCTCGACGTCCTCTTGGTCACCCTCGTCGCCACGGTGATGATGGTCGTGTTGGGATTGATCTACTTCTTCCTGACGCTACTCATAGTCAAGGTGGCCTCGGATGTCTTGTTCGATGACGTGCTGAGCGCAGGAGCTGGGTCGCTTGCAGCGGCTCTGATCACCGCCGCGGTGGTGATATCCGGAGCGCTCGAGAAGAAGAAGGACTGAGCTGTCCACGATTCGGGATGACAGAACCCCCGGGTCTTTTATGCGCTGGGGTGTGCCGTTCCAGTTCTGACTGTCTAGATCTGCCGCTGCCTCTCGCCGCCTCTCAGTCCGAGTGAAGCTTCCCTCCAACGGCCCAGTTCGTCTTGGGGACCTCGTTCATTATGACCTCGATCACGTCGCGGGGAACCCCCTCGTTCACGAACACCTGCGTTATCCCCTCGGCGATTCGTCTCTTCGCCGCTTCGTCCCTTCCCGGCCACATGCTCACCGTTATGACTGGCATGCTTACTCTCCTCCACCTGGTATTGGCCACAGCGACTTAAACGCTCGTTCCTCGACGCGGTCTACCTGGGGGACTTATACATAGTACCTATGCAATCCGATGGCAAGCCTACAATACGGTCGGGTAACAAGATGTCGGCGGGAGCAGAGAGCGTTGAAGAGCAGCTGACTGTGCGGGAGGAGGGGTCTCGAAGACACTCACCATCGGCGGGGGCGTACCTACTCTCCGTGAGAGACCTCTCGGTTACCTTCGGGGCCGTCAGAGCCCTGGACGCATTCTCAGTCAACATCCCGAGAGGCATAGTGGGTCTGCTCGGTCCCAACGGGGCCGGCAAGACCA
>DUGQ01000167.1:0-8802 GCA_013331315.1 Thermoplasmata archaeon | reverse complement strand
TTCCTGGACGAGCCGACGAGCGGCATGGACCCCAAGGGGAGGGAGGAGATGCTCGAGCTCGTGGAGATGATAGGCTCGTCAGACAAGACGGTGCTCGTCTCGTCCCATATACTCCAGGAGGTCGAACGCCTCTGCGACTACATCGTCATCATCAACAACGGTAAACTGGTCAGGGAAGGCGAGACCAAGGTTCTCGTCGCCGGCGAGGAGGGCGTGCAGAGCATGACGGTCCGGGGCGACGAGGCTAGCCTGACGAGTTACGTTCAGGCGCTTAGGGGCCGTTGTGAAGTGTTGGAGGCGAAGGCGGAGGGCGGGACGCAGGTGTCCCTGTTGATACGGGGCTGCAGCGACAGCGGCCAGTTGTTCAAACTAGCTGGCGAACTCCGCGTCCAGATCAGGAGATATCAACCGGAGAGGCTCGACCTTGAGGAGGTATTTCTGCGCTCGTTCAGAGGAGGTGGGAAAGGTGGGGATTAATCCCATCCAGTACCGTCCTTGGAAGGGTGAGAGGACCGCCCTGAACCTCAGAGNNGAGGACATGAGCTCGAATTTCAATGCTACGGGGCTTTCCCTGTTCGCGATGTTGCTGGTCGCTGTCATCACCTCCGACCTGATATCAGAAGACCTCTCCAACAGGTCGTTCGTGCTCTACTTCTCGAGAGCGGTCAGGACGAGAGACTATCTCATAGGCAAGGCCGGAGGCGCAGTCATTGTGATGGGGCTGTTGTGTTTCCTGCCACCCATGCTGCTCGCGGTCGTATCGATTCTCACTCAGAGCGGAGGCGACTACTGGTCGAGCCTCAAGGTGCTTGGGAGCACCATCGTCGCGGGCGCGCTCGTGACGGTCTTCTTCGTTCCCTTCGGATTGCTGATGTCCTCGATAACGAGAAGGAGGAGCTACGCAGCTGTAGGGACCTTCATGTCCTTCTTCGTGCTAACGATCATCTCGGGCGCTTTCTCCGAGTTCGATCGTGCGTGGAGGGTGATAAGCCCGGCCGAGTCACTGTCGTTCGCGGTGGACCGGATATTCGGACAGAACCTGCCGTCGTACATCGACGGAGGAGCCCTGTTCCTCTTCCTCGCGCTGTTCATACTGGTGCCGTCCTTCGTCGTCTATTGGCGAGTACACTCCCAGGCGGTGGGAAGATGAAGTCGTCTGGGAACGCGCACGAGGACGTGATCGTCGCGAAATCCCTCAGCAAGTGGTACGGCGAGGTCATCGGGCTGAACAACTTCAACCTAGAGATCAAGCCAGGAATCACGGGCATAGTTGGCCCGAACGGGTCGGGAAAGAGCACACTCTTCAAGCTCGTGCTCGGGCTCATCAAGCCAAACGCGGGCGCGATCACCGTCCTCGGGAAGAAGCCGTGGGGCAATTCGGAGCTGCATTCCTCCGTTGGCTTCTGCCCCGACTACGAATCCCTGCCGGTCGACTCCACTGGACGGGAGTTCCTGTCTTTGATCGGCCGACTCCACGCGATGAGCGGCCCGCCCCTCGCGAGGCGCATCGACGAATTGGCGGAGCTGGTCGGGATGGCTCATGCGCTCGACCGCAAGACCGGCGGCTACAGCAAGGGCATGAAGCAGAGGATGAAGATAGCCGGCGCCCTCATGCATGACCCGAAGCTGCTGATACTCGACGAGCCTCTCAGCGGGACCGATCCCCTGGTCCGGAAGGACCTGATCGACCTCACGAAGCGGCTGCACAGAGAGCACGGGCACACGATAATCGTCAGCTCGCATGTGCTCTTCGAGATTGAGCGGATGACTCACGAAGTGGCTCTGATATACAAGGGGAGGGCGGTCGCGACAGGCGACATCTCCGAAATCCGCGGCCTGATCGACAAGCACCCGCACAATATCATAATCGAGGGAAACGGGATGGTCGCGCTGGCGAAGGCCCTGCTCGAGGAGGAGTACACGGTATCGATAGCGTTCAACAGCGGAAAGGAAAGCCTGACTGTACAGGTCTCGCGGCCAGACGACTTCTTCTCAGGACTCCCTGCGTTGATAGAGGCGACGGACAGCTCCGTGAGCAGCGTCTACAGCCTCGACGACAACCTGGAGGCGGTCTTCAGGTATCTCGTGGAGGGATGACGATGGATGTCAAGAGGACGATAACTGGCATTCTCGCTCTGACCGAGCACTCCACGAAGAAACTGTTGCTGAGCAGGAAGATACTGATCCTGGCCCTCGTGGCCGCGTTCATAGCGCTCGTGATGGGGTACGCGGGCGCGCAGGATGTCGATCCGCTCGAGGACGGGACGGACCTCATGGACACCCTCATCCTGTTCTTCTTCATGCCTGTCGTCGCGATGATATACGGCTCCTCGTTGATACGCGACGAGATCGATGACAGGAGCATAACCCACGTCGCGACCGCCCCGCTGGATCGCGTTTACGCCTACATCGGGTACTATCTCCCGCTGACGTTGACCGTCGTCGTCTCGATGATCGTTGTGACCACCGTGGGGTTCCTGGCGTTCTTCGCGCAGCACGAGATCGGGTCGGAGGCCATCGAGGTGTACTCGGAGATTCTGGCGCTCACCATCCTCGGGTCGATAGTGTACTCGTCCCTCTTCCTGGCGATAAGCGTGTTCTTCAAGAAGCCCGTGTTCTTCGGCCTGTTCTACGCTTTCATCTGGGAGGGCTTGATCGGCTCTCTCCCAGGTGTCATCCAGAAGGCGAGCGTCAAGCACTATCTGAGAAGCATCGGCTCGGAGTGGGTCGACTACGGGGGCATGAGCGGCTTCGAGGACGCGACGGGCTTCGGCGACTCTCTGGCCGTCCTGATCGTCCTGACGGTGGCGTTCCTCATTCTAGGGGCGCTGATGTTCAGGGAGAAGGAACTGTCGTGACCCTCAAGTGTCACAGGCTTCTGCGGGGTCGAACGCGACGTCGGCAAGTGGGCCGAACAGGTCCGCCAAGGGGTTGCCTATCAGCTCGCCCTTCATGACCTCGACGACCAGTCCCTTCATCTCTCCGCTGTTGATGGTCACCTTCAACGGTCCCGGGGCCGCGAGTATAGGCGCTCTTGTCTGCAGTATCTCGCAGAGGGTCGCGTGCTCACCCTCGATGACGACATCAGGATCCGGAAGCGCGCCCCTGCTCAGAGAGACGTTCCCCTCCTTGTCGACGTGAATGGATGTCGTCTCGACCTCGCTCTTCAGTATGACCGTGAGCGGGCGGCCTATGGTCTGCAGCGACATCCGCCTTCTATCCTCGAACTGCATCCGAGAGGGCTCCGCCTCGTCTTCGTCACCCTCTTCGTTGGTCTCGTCCCCGGTCCTCTCCGGCTCCTCAACTCCCGTGTGTGTCACCCCTTCTCGTCACTGATGCTCTCTACGGTCGTCTTCGCATCACAGGTTCGGGCAGGACTGGGTTCCTGGTGGGGCGAAGTAGTACTCCATCAGGCACGACACCCAGGCGGACTGGTCCACGATGTCCAGCCCGATGTCGTGGTACACGAACTGCTGTGCCCATCCCCATGACTTTGAGTCGTACAGCGCGAGTATGGGCGGGAAGTGTATGACCAGCCCGTGAGGCACGTCGTTGAACCTCCAGCTGTCGCCTTCGTTGACAAGAGCCGCGTCGAACGCCTCGAGGAACCCGTCAATCGCGGCGTCAAGGGAAGGGTCGATCCCCTTGAGTTCCTCGAAAAGCGTGTAGGCGTCCGCCAGGTACTCCCAACCGCCTATGTTCGCCCATTTACCGTCCACCGCCAGGTCCCTGGCGGCCTTTATCTCGTCAGGGTATGTCGCGACCAGCGGCTCCAGGGTCTCTGTCAACTCGATGAACTTCTCTCCCATCTCGTCCACGAGCGATATGTCGAAGGCAGACGCGGTTATGAAGTCCTGGTCGTACGGGTAGATGTGTTCGTAATCGGTCTTCGAGCTGTAGTACTCGAGATACTGATCGACCATCAACGAAGCGAACGATTCCGCGGACATTGTCGGGTCCTCCACGAGGCTCCTTATCATCATGTCGTACGGGAGACCGTCGTACGGAACGACCGACTGTGACGCGACGAACCACGGGACTGTGTCCCTTAGCTCGTACACTATCTCCACGGTGGCCATGCTGCAAGCGTCCATCGCGAGGATGTCCACGCCGCGTCCATCGTTCTCGGCTCGGGCGTCCCTTATGGCCTCAGCCATGGCGTCGATCGTCATGATCATCCCGCCGTCCGTGTCGTCGACACACAGTCCGCGCCACGAATACCCGTGGTCCTGCAGGACCAGGATGGTCTTCTCCGCTGGGAAGTTGGACATCCCGTAGACGATGAAGTCCTTCAGGACTTCAGAGTCGGACATGTCCTGTTCGGGCATCGTCTCGATCGCCTCGGAAGCCCCGTCGTTGACCTCGTATATCCAGGTGCCGTTCTCCGAGAGGATGTCCACCATCGCGACGACGTTCACATCCTCGTTGGAGGTCAACGCTTCCTCCCAGGTCGCGAGCGCGAACTCTGTACAGAACTCGAGGTTGTTGTCGGCATCCCAGTACAACAGCAATGTCCAGTCCTTGCATCCAACCTGCTCCGGGACCTCATCCGACGATGGAAACCCGGTAGACAACCCCGGAACGAGTACCGATCCCGCTAGCATCAAACAGATGAACAGCCTCGCGTGTGCTCTGCTCATTCCCCCTTACCCCTGGCCTAAGCCTTGTCCCGGAAGCCAGTGCGCGTACATAACTCTTTGGCGATGAAGTCCTCCGCACTGACCGTGCCGTATTTAAGGCTCGGTCGCTCCAGCCGCCGAGGCTTGTTCCCGTTCGTCAAGCATACAGGCAAATACGAAGCGGCCTGATAGTAGAAACACCTCGATACGTGGTTCGGGGAGGAGGTGAGACGCTGAGGAAGTATCTGATACCTGCAGGGATCATCGCGGCTGTGCTCATGTGTGCGCCCGTAGTGGCTGCGGGAGGACCGAACGGAGGATGGGGCAAAGGTCTGCTCTCGGAGACGCTGCTGCTATACGAAGGCTCTGCCGAGGTCGCCGACGGCTTCTTTTACTGGAGCCCGGATACGGCTGACTTCATCTACGACTTCCATGGATACTATCTGGACCAGGGTACTGTGTACTATCTGATCTGCTTCGAGGAGGCCGGCGAGGACGGACCGGAGGTGTTCCTGGAGCTCGGGTCGGCAAATGTGTGCACGAACATCGAGATGCTCGGGGTGCACATCAAGGGAGTGATGGACTGGCCGATGCTCGAGGACGCGACCGTATGCCTTGTGCCGGAATCCTGGGAGAGGGTCGGAGGCACTGAGCCTTGGACGCCCGGCGAGTATCTGATTTCTTCGGAGACAGTGGACCTGGGCTGACGTTCAAGTATGGCTGAGGTTCCCCCAAGAAGCCAGATGCAGGCCGTAAACCTCTTACCATTCATCTTTTCCCGGTCAGGCGCAATTTTGCGACGAAAAGTGATATACTGACCCCCCGCTATACGGGTGCAGCGCTTAGGGGGGAACACATGAGAAGAACGATCAGCATCGCGCTAGCGCTGGTCTTCGTAGCCGTACTTGCGGTGCCCGTATCCTACGGGATGCCAGCAATCGGGACGCAGAAGGCCAGGAACTTGAACGCCGTCGAGCAGACGGTCATCGACGGGCTGGACTTTGAGTATGCGTGGGAGCAGCTGGAGTATCTCTCGTCTCTTGGCGAGAAGACCGCGGGCTCCGTTGAGGAGACGTCGGCTCAGATGTATGTCCGCGACGAGCTCCTCAAGATGCCTGTGGACGAGGTCTGGTGGGAGACCTTCCCGGTCGCCAACTGGGACCACCATGGCACCACCGTGAGCATCATCCTGCCAGGCGAGGTGTACGAGGACGTGCCTGCCACGACGTACGGCGATTCACCTTCTGTATGGGGATACGACTGGGGCCTCGCGGATGACCCGTTGTACACCCATGGCAACCTCGATGAAGGAAGGCTCCTTCGCGCCGAAGTCATCGATGTCGGATACGGCACGGCCGCCGACTTCGACAGGGTCGCGCCCGAAGCCGCGGAGATGGAAGACTGGATAGCCCTCGTGCACAGGGACGACAACACCCAGGGTTGGCCGAACACCCCTGCCGAGGACGCGTTCAACTACGGTGCGTCGGCTGTCATGTTCTACGGATACTTCTTCGGTGCGGACAACCCGGTCGGGATAAAGCAAGATTCCGTCTTCTCCAAGATACCCGCGATATCGATATCCCCGAATTCGGCGGCGAGGATCCAGGAGCTTCTGGCTCAGGGCTCCGTGACTCTCGAGATATCCGGTCAGGTGGATTTCCACCCGGACAGCGAGTCTGTGAATGTCGCCGCGGTCCTGGAAGGGACGACGAAGGCCGACGAGTACGTCGTGGTGAGCGGCCATATCGACACTTGGTGGGACGGGTCCTTCGACGACTGCTCATCGGTAGCGATCATGCTCGAGATGGCTAGGCTGTTCTCTGAGGCGAGGGCGTCGGGCGAGTTCGTGAACGAGCGCACGCTCGTGTTCTGCTCGGTCGGAGCCGAGGAGAGCGGCGGCACGAACGGAACATGGTTCAACTGGCTGGTTGGATCGTACGAGTTCGTAGACGCCCACCCGGAGATTATGGAGACCCTTGTGATGGAGCTGAACATCGATGGAGGCAGCTTCCCGAAGGTCAACGGCAAGGTCTGGCTGGAGATATCCTGCGAGGTCTCTGACTTCGTGTGGTCCGCCATCCACGACCTCGGCTACATGAACACGGTGAACTGCTACACGCCCATCTGGACCTGGACTGACGCGTGGTCGTTCGCCGGCAAGGGCGGCGGAACCGCGGTGGAGATGGTCTGGGGCCCGGGATTCGACCCGTACTACCACACGCAGTTGGATACGATAGAGCTGCAGTCCGAGGACATGACCGCCATGGTAATGGAGCTGACCGCCCTGATGGCCTGCAGATCGGCGAACGCGCTCATCCTTCCCCTGGACTTCGTGCCCGCCTGCGATTGGGCAGCGCATAACGTCGCGAAGGAGAGGCCGATGGTCCCGTCCCAGGTCGAGAACATCGACAGGGCTTGGGCCGCTCTCGCCAACTTCGAAGTTCTCGCGACCGCCATCAACGCCAAGGCTCTCGAGATCGAGGCGATGTACGCCTCGGCGAAGTCGCCTAAGCAGAAGGCAGCCGCATTGGAGCTAGCGGACGACCTGAACCACGCGATCATCGATGCGAGAAGGATATTCATCCCGTGGGCGATGGGCGAGGGTGGTATGATGGCTTCATGGGAGCCGATGCTCAGGCCTCACCAACACGCCACGGACCACAAGGCGGTCTCGGAGGCCATCCTGCACCTGCAGGAGGGCGGGACCTCCAACGCCGCGACAGCGCTCGCGTCGGTCCGCACGATGGAGTGGGGCATATACTGCAGCCGCGATGCCTATGTCGAAGTGTACGCCCAGATGATGTACTGTGACCAGTACTGGGGCGGGGTGTACGACCAGGCCCAGGCGTACATAGACATCCAGGGCGTCTACCTAGGCCTTATGGACGGGACCATGTCGGCCGAGGAGGCATTGGCAGAGCTGAACTGGGTCGTCGACAACCAGCTCATACCGTGGTTCGAGGAAGACGTCCTATCGCTCGAACGCGAGTGGACCAACGCGGCTGAGGTGCTCGAGGACTACCTCGCCTCCTAAACCCGATTCGAGGCCCTCCGGAGGTATCTCCGGAGGGCCCTCATGATTTGCCTCACGCCCTCGATTGAGTCTCTGGGCTAGGATTGGTATAGCCGCTGCAAAGGATTCTATAGCTGAGAATCGAGTCCGTTCTGGTGTGTTCTTCCTTGGGGGACGTTATGGCAAACGATAATGGAGCGACCCACCGACAAGGCTTTCGTCGAAAGGGGCCGACGGCGGTAGCCGTGGTCCTGATTGTCGTGAGTCTGTCCTCCTGGGCCTTGTACGAGTTCTATCTTGAGGAGCATTGGATTGACAGGTTCGACCCCTACGTTGTATATCGCTACACTCTCTCGGTATCATCCAACTCCTCGGAAGAGTACACGGTCTACTGTCCTTTCATTTCCGATTACGGCGGAGTGGTCTGCTCGGAGGCGCTATCCTATCTCTATTACTCGTTTGACTCGGACGTGTCCATTGTCTCCACCGAGCGTGGAGACGCCCTGGAGGTCGTAGGCAGCGGCGTGACCCTGGTAAGTCTGGACGTCCGCTCGGAGCTCCCGGGTCTCTGGGAGCGGTTCGAAGAGTTCAGCAGCCTCAGCCTTGTCGAACAACCATGGCACTCTGGAAATGCCTCCTTTCACTCCACCGCCGGGTGGCTCATCGTCGGCCTTGTGTTCGACTTCCACTACGTTTACGGCAGCCTAGGTGCAGATTTCATCCGATTCGAGACGGAGGGAACCTTGCAGGATTCGGGTTGGTCCGAGCTTCCCCTGGATTACTCACACGCAGTCTCGTAGGGCTTCGACGGCAGAACGGGATGTGGTCGAAGAGTCCGTCAATCGAGGTCAGGCCCTAGGGCTTTTCCGTAGTCTGCTCTCATGCTCCCTGATCACCGCATCTCCTGCCTTGACCACCGAATCCTCAAGCCGAGGCACCTGATGCTCCTTCAGCAGCCTCTTCGCTATCTCCTTCGCCTCGGGCACCATCGACCTCGAGAGGGTCGCCTCGAACCGCGCTCTGTCCATGTCCCTCTGAATGATCTCCTTCCTGAAGTTGCGAGCGGTGTGAACGTGCGTCAGGAAGGTGTTCCCGTGACCTACCTCCCTTGTCACGTCGAGAGCCACGGTCTCCTTGGTGATCTCGAAGGCCGTCATCTGCTTGCGCACG
>DUGQ01000067.1 GCA_013331315.1 Thermoplasmata archaeon | reverse complement strand
TGAACAGCTTCTGCGTGGTCTTGTGAGCGATCAACGTCCCCATGGTCGCCCGCATCTCGGTCGCCATGACGACGCCCTCCTTGCAGACCATGCCTATCGTAGTCGTCCCCTTCTTTATCTCCTCGTTCGTTGTCATGAAATGACACCATCGGCGAAAACTTATGAGTCAAAAGACAGACCGAAGTATAACGGTGCCTGTATATAACTCTTTGTCCCCTAGAAGAGGCATCCCAGCATGAGGGCAAGGTTTATTGCCGTCGGGCCACAATGTTTTACCCGAGATGGGTAGCCTGTAGGTCCCTTCCTAAGTCGCACGCAAGCCGGAAAAACACGGCCACCGTGCCTCAAAACGAAGAATCAGGAAGGGCATGGCGTCAGGAACTCGATTGCCTGCCCATCTCACCCTCTTTCCAGCATGACGATAAAGGTCATCTATGAGATGCGTGTTAACGGGTCGATAGTGGGTTGAGAGGCCATGAAGATCCTTGTGGTGGACGATTCGGAGGCCTTCAGAAAGGTCCTCGCGGAACTCCTGGTCCGTGCGGGGTTCCACGACGTCCTCGAGGCCAGTGACTTCGACGAGGCCGTCAGCGCGTTCAGGGCTTCGCGACCCAAGTTCACGTTCGTCGATATGATACTCCCAGGCAGGTCCGGCGTGGAGTTGACCAGGGAGCTGCTCTCGTTGGACCCAGACGCCATCGTCATCGCGATGAGCTCGATCATAAACAAGAAGCTGATCCAGCAGAGTCTCGAGGCCGGGGCCAAGGACTTCCTGCTCAAGCCGACAAACGAGATCGCGCTCAACTCAGTGCTGACGATGTGGAGTGATTGAATGAGCCCGTTCTTCAAGAAGGACCGGGCGAGGAAGCAGGAGGCCAAGGAGAACGGCCTCGGCGTCTCGAGGAAGTACAGCCTCAGATCCGGCCGGTCGTACGTCGTCGAGGAGTCCCCCCCGAGCATCAGCTTCGACGCCTTCGTGAACCTCGTATCCACCTCGACTGACAGGGATGGCAAGATGGTCGGCGTCGCCGTCACCCGGCAGCACCCTGACCTGGTACGGGAGAAGTACGGCCTGGAGAACACGCCCATCTACTGGCTCGCCACGCGCGCGGGCGACAAGGTCATATCGCCAACCAACCTCGGTATCCTCACGCACATGCTCGTGAAGTTCGCGGAAGACACCCCGAACGGGGTGATCCTGCTCGACGGGATCGAGTACCTGGTCAGCAACAACGACTTCAACAAGGTCCTCAGGGTGATCGACCAGGTCAGCGACAACATCGCCNNCGCAACATGGAGAAGCTCTCGCTGGGCTCCTCTAGCTGACCACGAGCACGGTCGCCGAGTACACGAGCGTCGCGACCAGCACGCAGGAGCCTATCGAGTGCTCGAGCTCCCCGAGCGACCTTCTCTCGCCTATGCCCCAGACGAAGTAGGCCACCACCGCGTTCATCTCCACCAGGAACGTCCCGAGGACGAGCAGCAGGGCGCCTGGCTGGAGTGAGTTCTGGTCGCCGATCGACGCGAGAGAGAGGTATATCGCGTAGGTGATGCCGAGCATGAGAGGCGCGAGCACGTGACTCGTCAGCCTCATCATCGACACGGTCGGCCTCAACCTCCGCCTGAGGGTCAGGTCCAACTCGGAGAGGTCCCTTATGTACCGCGAGAGGTCCATCGCGAGCATCCCCGCCTGAGCCTCGTCCTTCGCCGCAGCCCTCACCACCACTCGGGCCGCCTCCACCACGCTGGCGTCAGGTGCCCACGGCAGGCAATCGTCGTCGATCCCTTTTGGCGCAGACGCGATGAAGCGCCCTCCAGCGGTCCTGCGGACCGCGTGCTCCAGGTTGTCCCCGTCCATGAGGCGGGCGCCGAGGCTGAAGAGCACGTCCTCCGCCGGAGTGCCCCCGATGTCTCCGCGCGCGCCAACCCGATGTTCGCCCACGACCATCAGGTAGCACGCCGCGGGGACGGCCGCCGACAGGATGAACCCGAGGGGCCGCTCAGTCGAGGCAAGGAGCATGCCCGAGCCGACCAGGCCCACGGCCCCGCCCGCGAGGGCGCAGGCGAGCGCCACGGCGCGCAGGCTCGGGCGCGGGTTCTCTTTCTCTCCGGCGTCCGATAGCGTCGGATGCCTGGACGCGGCGTCCGTCGCGATGACCACGGCGATCACGGGGAACAGGATGTTCATGACGATGACCGTGCGGAGCATGGTGGAGTCGGAGATGTCCGCGTGAGGGGGTGCTGGCGTGCTCTCGACGGCCGTCCAGATATCCCACGACATCATCGGAAGGAACGACCCCACCATCAACGGGAGGAGCACGCCTATGCTGAACAGCATGGTCGAGGGCAGGGCCAGCCCGAGTGCGTAGTCCTCTATGCGCCGTCTCGTGGAGGCCACGATGCGGTTGCTGGCCCTGTCCAAGGCGCTCCTGCGACCGTCCTCGGAGCCCTCACACGATGCGGTGATAAGCGCGTGCATCGCCGCCTTCAGGTCGCGACTTTGTCNNCATCACGACCCCCCATATGCTCTCTCTGACCTCCTCGCCGAACTCCGACGCCATCGTCGCCGCTGAACGCATGGCGCTGGGAAGGGACGGTTCGTGCCTGAGACTGACGATCATCATGTTCACCCCCTCCGTCGATGACCTCAGAACCTTCCAGGCGCGCTTCTGGGCGGCGGCTCTGGGATAAGACAGTATGGCCTCCCTGGCGATGAGGGAGCACATGACGGCCGCGAAAGCCGAGACAAGGGCGTACCGCAGACCTGCCACCGCGAAAAGGGTCGCTGACAGTATCAAGAAGACCGAAAGGACGGACCAGAAGGCCGCTCTCGCCGCGGCAGTGACGCAATGCGGGCCCAACTCCAGGCGGGCCTGGCGTAGGTGACACGAGAGGTCCGCTTCGCACGGGCGCGTATCCCGCGCTCGCGGGCGCTCGTTCCGCCCTCGCGCGAGGGACTTGCAGACGCGCTCGTACGGGCGCTCGCGGTGACTGCGTCCATCATCTGCCGAGCTCATTCCTACGCAACCACTCCTTGAGGCCGGATTCCGGAGACGCGGCCGAGAGCAGGCAGTCTGTGAAGACCTCGTTCGATCGGACCCTCGATGCCGCGCCTACCTTGTGAGATTG
>DUGQ01000185.1:6350-6715 GCA_013331315.1 Thermoplasmata archaeon | reverse complement strand
GAATGGTCGATCTCCTCGGTCTCGAAAAGCACCCTGCCGATGAGGCAGGGGACGCACCGTGGTCTCATCTCCATGGCGTGCCTGGAATCTTGCTACTCGGATATAACAGGTCGGGATGTACGACCGCCCTTCACATTGATATCCTCTGAACCCGTTATACGCAGTCCTCATGGGCGATGGCCGCCCCGGGGAAGGACCGACATGAGCGTCGCGATACGGAAGATGCGCGTGGAGGACATAGAGGACGTCAAGAGGGTAGACGCCGTCGCTTGGGACGAGTTGATAAGGCGCGTCTACCCCGAGATCCCTCGCATGACTAGACGCACGGACAAGGGGATCCTCGCCTACCTGCACTCGGACCCCGA
>DUGQ01000185.1:0-6292 GCA_013331315.1 Thermoplasmata archaeon | reverse complement strand
GGTGCGTTCGTCGCGGTCGACGAGCGCGCGGGCGTCGTCGGCTCGAGCTTCTCACACGTCTGGGGGAAGACTGGCTGGGTAGGGCCGATTTCCGTCCTGCCGTCGTATCAGGGCATGGGCGTCGGCAAGAACATGCTGAGGGAATCCTTGGACTACCTCGACAGGAGGGGATGCGCGGACATAGGGCTCGAGACNNCCCGAGGGGATGGTGGTGGTGTTCGGCAAGAGCCTCGAGCGTCACAGGCCCTGGCCCGCGTCGGCGACCATAGGTACTGAGTTCCTCTCAAGGACGGGCTCCGAGCAGCGCCTGCTCTCGGGCATCAAGGAGATATCGGGCACCCTCAACCCGGGGCTGGACTACGCGGGCGAGGCCTCGTTGACCAAGAAGTTCTCGTTCGGCGACACGGTCGTCGCCAAGTACGACGGCAAGGCCTGCGGGTTCTCCATCGTCCACACGGTCATGAGGCGCGAGGAGATGCGCGGGTGCGCCGTGAGATGCCTCGGCGTGAGACCGGGGTACACGGACATCGTGCTCGAGGAATTGCTGGCGGCGGCGGAGGACTTCGCCGCCGAGGCGGGCGCGCCCGAGATACTCATACCGGCGCCGGGCACGCGGAGGAGGGCGCTGGACGTGCTCATGTCGAGGGGCTACGTCGTCACGCAGACGCTCGAGCGGATGATGTGGATGGGAAGCTCCGGACTCACGTCCTCCACGGGCGACAACCTCTGCTCGTGGAGTGGCTAGGCTACTTCGAGATGCCGAGCTCCGTGAGCTTCTCCGGCAGATAGGTGTCGGTGACGAAGTCGAGGCCGTACTTGGCCAGCGCCTGCTGCTCCGCNNGTAGTTGAGCCCCCACTTGGCGAGCGCCTGCTGCTCCGCCTTCTTGCCTATCTCGAGCATCAGGTCTATCTCGTGCTTCCAGAACTGGTCTCCGAACCTCGGGTCGGTCTTCTCGGCGTTCAGCGCCTGCACGTCCCTGTCGTTCAGCTTGTCCGTCGGGAGGTCGTAGTTCAGTATGTCCGAGGCGGTTATGCCCACATACTCCGCCGTGGGCGTAGCGAGGTACTCGGACAGATGCGCGGTCTTGATCGCTCCGTACGCCAGCGACGCGTGTATTCTGAAGCTCCAGGGGTCGCCGTCGACGAACGTGCAGACCGGGAGCTTCATCTCGTCGTTCACCCTCTTGATGAACCTGCGCGTGCTCCTCGCCGGCTGGCCCTTGAGGTGCACGATAACGGCGTGGAATTCCTCGTCGAACCTGTTCTCGACGAGCCTGTCGAACATACCACCCGTCTCGATCGCGATGACGAAGTCAGCGTCGCAGTCGACGAAGTTGATCTTCTCCTTCTCGACGTTGTACGGGATGCCGTACCCAGAATCGCCGACGTCGTCTCTGCAGTTGATCTTCTTCTTCTTGCCCTTCCGGTCGGTCTCCTGGATCGTTATGTTGCCGATCACCCTCGCGCCGTCCTCCTCCGGCCGGAGCTTGAAGTCCTCCCTCATGCAGGTCGTGATTATCTCGAGGTCCTCGGCGAGCATGTTCGACTCGTCTTGGGCGGAGAACTTCGCCTTCTCCCACCCCTCGGATATGTAGTACATCTCCCTCAGGGTGGAGCTCTTGTTGGTCCTGATCATCTCCTCCATGAACTCGAGCATGTACATCGTGCGGAGCAGCATCTGCGCGCCCGTGAGCTTCTTGGCCGACCGCACGCCCATCGCGCGGCCGTACTTCCACACGCCCGACTTGCGGTCGAACCTGATGTTGCTCTTGGTCCTGAGAGGTATCGCCATCTTCGGTATCTTGCGCTCGTCGAGCTGGTTGTAGACGTCCCCTGCCAGCTCAGTCAGCTTGTCGACCGCCCTGAGGTGCCGCTCCTCATTCTTCATCCTCTATCACCTCCGCCCCTTCGTCGTAGTCTATCTCGTCCTCTTCCGCCCCCTCCTCGGGAGCGGCCTTCTCCTCGGTTATCTTGATGTGCTCGAGGTCCCAGTCGCCCGGCAGCACGTCCGCCCCGATGATCGAGGCGGGGTCTATCCCGCTCACGAACAGCTCGTTGTCCTCGTACTCGTCGCCGTTCAGCCCCTTCATGTCGAACGCGAGCTCGAACACCTCGGTCGACCCTATCTTGCTCAGCTCCCAGGTCACCTTCGTCCCGTCCCTCACCTCCGACGGCTCGAGCGTGAGGGATTTCCCGTCGACCTTGTCGTACGGGAGCACCATGTGCAGGTTGAGCTTCTGGTTCTTCGGGGTGTAGTTGTACAGCTTCACGGACACGTGGTGCTTCTTCTTGTCGTGGGCGACCTCGTCGTCCACCCAGACCACGTTCATGATCTTCGTGATGGTCCCGGCGATGTCGGGGACGGGCTTGCCGACTATCTTCGCGCTCTTCTGTGCAATCATCGGTATGATCTCCTGGACGATCTCGAATTTGACCCTGGTCTTGCTCTTCCTCTCCGCCTTGTTGAGGTGCGTCTTCAGCCGGCGGGCGCAGGCCTTCAGCGCGAGCTCTATCTCCTCGCGTATCTCNNGGCCTCCTTCGACTCCGAGGTGAAAGGTATCTTCGTCGACGCGACGTGGACCAGGATGATTGCGGGACCGAACGGTATTCCCTTGCCGCCCCTCTGCTCGAGCCCGTACCTCCGCCAATCGACCGCCTCGATGGCCTGTGTCGTCGCGCACGCGCCCTGCTGGTACATCAACGGCACGCGGTTGGCGAACCGGTATATCTGGACCGCGTCCTCCTTGTTCAGCTGCCCCCCGTAGACTATCCCCACCTCGACTGTGAACGGGTTGCCGGCGAACACCTTCGGCTCCCTCGTGACCGGCGGGGCGTAGAACGACGCCCTCACGTCCCCGAGCACGTTCTTGAGGCTCTTCCTGATGAGGTTCTCGCCGATAGGGGACAGACAGTCCGTCTCGGGCGACATTATCTTGACCTTCTTGACGGCGTCTATTATCTTCGCCGCCTGGTCCAGGTTCAGCCTGGACGGCTTCTGGTCGTGGGGCACGTCCGCGGCGTCGAGTATCTCCCTGGCGACCCTGAGGGATATCCTGGAGAACTCCGTGTTCAGGAAGCTCGTCATCTTGGTCGCCTCGGTGTACTTGGCCATGTTGAGCAGCTCGCCGAGCTCCACACCCTCGGGGTGCGGCTTGACCTCCCTCGTGGGTGGCGGCATCGCCTCCGTCGACCGCTCGAAGACGACGTTGCCCCCGTCCGGAGGCGTGAATGTGATCTTCGCGTGGGGGTTCACTATCGCGACCCCCTTCAGATACTCGAATATCGACTGCTTGCCCCCGACGTACTTCCCCTTGAGGTTGACCTCCAGGCGCGTGCCGTGCTCCTTCCCCTCCCAGATGACGAAGTCGTCCTTCACGGTCTGGGGCCGGTTCTTCTTCGTGTCGAGTATCAGGTCGCACTCGTACGCCACGTCCTCGTCGGATATCTTGGAGCGTATCCTCGCGGGCTTGCCCGTGGTGATCTGTCCGTACATGACCACGGCGGACACGCCTATCCCCTGCTGTCCCCTCCTCTGGGCCCGCACGTGGAACCTCGAGCCGTACAGGAGTCTGCCGAAGACGTTCGGGACCTGCTTCTTGACGATCCCCGGGCCGTTGTCCTCGACGACTATCCTGTACTCGTTGTTGTCGAGCTTCTCCACTTGGACGGACACCTCCGGTAGGACGCCAGCGTCCTCGCACGCGTCCAGGCTGTTGTCCACGGACTCCTTGACCGCGGTTATCAGCGCCCTCGTGAGGGAGTCGAAGCCGAGTATGTGCTTGTTCTTCTCGAAGAACTCGGAGATGGAGATCTCCTTCTGCTTCTTCGCCAGTTCGTGAGCTATCGATGCCAAGTGTTCCTGCCTCCGCAAGGAAGCCAAAAGCGGACGGCCGCGCCCGCGTGCATCCCAGATGCTCCCAATGGCTTCCCGGAATAAAAAAGTGTTGCGTTCTCTGGCCGGGTCAGGCGCCTTCGTAGGTCTTGTCCAGGTCGCCGGCCATGAGCCTGTCGTGCCTCGTCCGCAAGAGGCTCAGGAGCACGAACGCGAGCGCTCCCGAGGCCACGATCAGTATCGCGCCGCACACCTGGTGCACCGGCGACCCGAGCGCCAGGTTGTTGAAGTACCACGCAACGGTGCTCACCGGGGCTATCGCCGCCCCGGTCGCGAGGGACACCTCGGCCCTGACTCCTACGAACGCGTACACGAGTATGGCAATGGAGGCGAATATGAACAGCGTCGCGGGCAGGACGACCCATGCTGTGAGGTCCTTGAGCGCGTAGTGGTCCTCGAGCCTCTCGTACAGGAATATGAAGTCTATGAATCCGCCTGCGACCGCAACGACGGCGGAGGCGACCAGAACCGAGACGACGAAGCTGTACGAGTCCTCCTCGATGTCGCCGATGCGCCGTCCCGTGGCGAAGAGCGCGACGTACATCGCGGCCGATATGAGGAACAGGTCTATCGGGAAGTTCGTCACGATGAGTATGATCACCCCGGATATCGGGTCTTCAAGCCGAGGCTCGATTCTTATGTTCGCGGAAGCGAGTGAAGGCGAGAAGGCCGCGGCGCACAGAAGCGTGAGAGTCAAGGCAACGGCTCTTCTCGGCAGAGACGACAACTACGCCATCCTCCAAATATGTCAAGATGCATGAGCATGATGACGCTATATCAAGACATCCGTTCTTGAGGCGCCAGCCTACTCGAACTTCTCGCCGCAGACCGGGCAACTCTTGGCGTCGGCGGGGACATCCGCCCCGCAGTCGGAGCACACGAAGGTGTCCGGCTCGGGCTCCAGCCCCCACCCGCGCTCCAGGGCCCGGGGGGGGGGCGGGCCCGAGGNNAGGAACGCCTGATAGAGCGACACGTACCTGATTATCGGGCTGGCGACCGCGAACGAATCCGAGTATATGGGTCCGAGAATCGGTATCTGATCGCCCTCGTAGTAGTCGGTCGCCCTGATCCACGAGCCGTTGACGAGTGCCACGAAGTGGAACTGGTTTATGGCGTTCGACAGAGTGGTCGTGTAGGCGTAGTACGTCTCGTTCAGCGCGGGATTCTCGCCCACAACCACCATGGACTCGTTCCGCGAGGTGAACAGCGAGGTTATGTTGACCCTCACCTCGGTCACGTTCATCCCCGCCTCAGGCAGCCTGACGGTTATCGAGTAGTTGAACAGCGTCGTCTTGTCTCCCGAATCGGGGGTGACTGTGCCGTTGTACAGGATGGGGGCCGGTCCCTCGCTGTGGGCTATCGCCTGTTCCGCCGTCTGGTACCAGTTGACGTAGAACACCGTCGACAGGGTCATGATCGCCAGCGAGCACACCAGGCCATAGAGGAGCATCTTGCGCACCCGTCTGATGTCGAACTGCCACAGCAGGCCGAACAGGATCAGAGACGGCAACAGACCGATCCAACAAGAGCCCGGTATGTAGGCTAACATGAGATAGTATACCAGCGCCGTGATCGCGACTGCAACAGGCGCTGCATAAGGGGTCTTCTTGAACTTGACGAACAGGTCGTCCAGCACCCGTTTCAGCCTCTCGACGGGTGGCTTCGGCCCGATGGGTTCTTCCATACAGCCTCAGGCAAGATACTGATACGATAAAAAGCTTGGCAGCAGGGCTCCCCTAGTCCGTACAGGAACAACACTTATATAGCCCACTTCCAATGGAATTCCTTCCTCAGGGGGATCCAACTCTGAAGACCGCGGTCATAGCTGTGGGAGGCAACGCCATCTTGCGCCCCGGCGACGCCCTCACGCAGGAGAACCAGATGAAGCACGTCAGGACGACGTGCAAGGCCCTAGCCGACTTGATAGAGCGGGGCTACGACATCGTGATAAGCCACGGCAACGGCCCCCAGGTCGGCAACNNACGCTCGACGTGTGCGTCGCGGAGAGTCAGGGCCAGATAGGCTACATGCTCCAGCAGGCCCTCACCTCCGAGTTCGCGGAGAGGGGGATGGACAAGATCGCGGTGTCGCTGATAACACAGGTCGTCGTCTCCGAGGACGACCCCGCGTTCCAGAACCCTTCGAAGCCGATCGGCAAGTACTACTCTGAGGAGGAGGCGAGACAGCTCGAGCGGGAGAAGGGCTGGAAGCTCGTCCACGACAAGAAGCGCGGAGGTTGGAGACGGGTGGTGCCCTCTCCCGAGCCGACGGGCATAGTCGAGAGCGCCCCGGTGCGGAGACTCATATTCGGCGGGGAGAACCAGGCGGAGGTCGTGATCGCGTGCGGCGGAGGAGGCATACCCGTCATCAGGAAGGACGGTCTGCTTACGGGCGTCGAGG
>DUGQ01000186.1 GCA_013331315.1 Thermoplasmata archaeon | reverse complement strand
GAAGATCTACCATTCGAACCCCCTCGCCGCCGTTGGCGACGTATAACCTCTCGTCATCTGACGGGATCTGGATATCGTTCTTGCCGTCAGCGGACGCGAGCAGGATCCTCTTGGGCGCGCTTCTCAGCGCCTCCCTCACGAGTTCCTCAGGGATCGTCATCCTGCGACCGTCCTTGGTTTCTCTAGCGCCTGCTTCAGCAAGCAGGCTCTTCACGGCATCGCTGTGTATCACGACGCCCACCTCGTCAAGAACCCTCAGAGCGGTCGCGTGAATCCTATCTATCTCGTCTTTCGCAAGAAATCGAAGCCTTCCGCTAGCCATTCGAAGCACATCTCCTAAGCAGACCCGGTGAAGCTCTCGGCTATCAAGAACCTTTTGGCTGAAAGGGGATACCTTAATGACCGTCTAGCCGTTCCAGTTGTCAATCAGGAAGGCGGATCATGGAAGCCGAGTGGAAGAAGGCGATCAGGCGGTTCCTCCTGAACAACCTCGGCCAGATGGAGCAGGAGGACTTGGAGGCGTGGCTCGCAGGGGACCTCGACTTCGCCCCTTTGCTGGAGCCGCCCCTCAGGGCCTTGTATCAACACAAATCGATCATAATGGCCGAGATGTACCAGATATCCCCGGCGGAGATATTCGACACCCTCAAGGCGGAGCATCCCGAGCTCGAGTTCAAGGACCGAAACGAGGCCGTTGTTAGGATTGGCCAAGAATTGGCCGCCCTGAAGACGTTCATCAGCACCCTGTAACATCGTGCGTGCGTTTCCACCGGTGTTAACGCCGGCAAGTCAGTGTCTGGATGACGTCCCGGAGGGTTCTTGTTGGTCGCAAACCGTTATAACACCATAGGCTCTACTTTTGAACGGATCGGATGAAGGACAGATCATGGGTAATGGAAGACTGGCAGAAGCGGTTCAAGGAGAAGGTAAGGACCGTCGAAAGCGCGATATCCACCATCAGACGCGGGGACAAGGTCTTCATCGGCTCAGGCGCAGCCGAGCCACAGCTTCTCGTCAAGGCTCTCATCGAGTCCGCAGGACGGCTCGCGGACACGAGGATCATGCACATCATGACACTCGGCGTCGCGCCGTACACGGAGGAGAAGTTCACTGACCAGTTCCGACACAACGCCTTCTTCATAGGGGCGAACACTAGGCAGGCGATAGCCGAGGGGAGGGCGGACTACACCCCGGTCTTTCTGTCCGAGATTCCCGCGCTGTTCAAGACAGGGCAGTCCCCGATCGACGTCGCCCTCATACAGGTCTCGCTCCCTGACAAGTACGGTTACTGCAGCTACGGTGTGTCCACGGATGTCGTCAAGTCCGCCGCGGAGAACGCGACGAAGGTCATAGCCGAGGTCAACACGCGCATGCCGAGGGCTCTCGGGGACTGCTTCATTAACATGAAGGACATCGATTACGTCGTTCCCGTGGACGAGCCGCTGCTCACCTCTCATTGGGACCCACCGAACGATATCGCTAGGAGGATCGGGCGGAACATAGCCAACCTGATAGACGACGGATCCACCCTACAGATGGGCATCGGCGCGATACCGGATTCGGTACTGGACTACCTCTCGGACAAGAAGGACCTCGGCATACACACCGAGATGTTCTCCGACGGGTTCATGGACCTCGCGGAGATGGGCGTGATCAACAACGCGCAGAAGACCCTGCATCCAGGGAAGACCATCGCGTCGTTCTGCCTCGGGAGCGAGAAGTTGTACGACTTCGTCGACAACAACCCGTCAATCGAGTTCCACCCAACTGAACACACGAACGATCCGTTCATCGTTGCGCAGAACGACAAGATGATCGCCATCAACTCGGCCATCGAGGTTGATCTCACGGGTCAGGTCTGCGCCGACTCTCTCGGTCCGATGTTCTACTCCGGCATAGGCGGCCAGGTGGACTTCGTCAGGGGCTCGTCCAGGTCGAAGGGCGGCAAGCCGATCATCGCACTTCCATCTACGGCGAAGAACGACACGATATCCAGGATCGTCGCGACTCTGAAACCCGGGGCAGGCGTCGTCACGAGCAGGGGCGACGTCCACTATGTCGTGACTGAATGGGGAGTGGCCTACCTGCACGGCAAGAACATCAGGGAACGCGCGATGGCCCTGATAAGTGTCGCTCACCCCAAGTTCCGTAAGCAGCTGCTGACGCAGGCTAAGAAGCTCAGCTACGTGTACAAGGACCAGATACTACCGGAGACCGGTGTCTACCCGGAAGAGGTCAAGACCACGATGAAGACCGGCGATGGCACGTCGCTCGCAGTTCGTCCGATTAGGCCGACGGACGAGGAGATGATGAGCGACATGTTCTACGACCTGAGCGACCAGACCATCATCAACAGGTTCTTCAGCATGTTGAAGTCGATGCCTCATAGGAAGTTGCAGGAGTTCTGCTGCATCGACTACGAGAACGACATGTCGCTCGTCGTGATTCACGGCAAGTCCCCGAGGCAGAAGATGGTCGGTGTGGGCAGCTATCATCTGAACCCAGCGACGAACCGTGCGGAGATCGCCTTCCTCGTCGCCGACGACTGGCAGGGGAAAGGGATAGGCACGTTCCTCATGGAGTATCTCGTGAAGATCGCCAAGTCGAAGAAGATCGCGGGGTTCACCGCCGAGGTCATGCGTGACAACGTCGCGATGATCGCCCTGATGCACAAGGCCGGCGTACCACCGAAGTCCACGCAGGTCGATGGCGGATACCTGTTCTCGATGGATTTCTGAGACGGGGGTTCTTTAGTCTCGTGAGGCGTTACCGTCCAGGGTGATCACGTTGATACTGGGTGCCCACGTCTCAATATCTGGAGGGGTCCAGAACGCTCCCGCGAACGGCCGCGAGGTGGGCTGCGATTGCATCCAGATATTCTCCAAGAACCAGATGCAATGGAACGCCAAACCCATCGCACACGATGAGGTAGAGGAGTTCAAGGCCAACATGAGGAAGTTCGAGATCGTGGAGGCAGTTATCCATGACTCCTACCTGATAAACCTCGCAAGCCCCGAGAAGGTGCTCCTCGATAAGTCAAGGGATGCGTTCCTAGACGAGGCTCGTCGAGCGCGGAAGCTGGGCGTGAGGCACCTGATATTCCACCCGGGGGCGCACAAAGGGTCGGGGGAGAGCAAGGGCCTGAAGACGATCGCAGAGTCCCTGAACTGGGTGCGCGAGAAGCTCGATTCGAATGAGGTCGTGTTCGTCCTCGAGACGACTGCTGGCCAGGGGAGTGTGCTCGGACACTCGTTCGAACAGCTTGCCAGGGTCATCGAGATGCTCGACGAGCCGAAGTACGCGGGCGTCTGCCTCGACACATGTCACTCACATGCTGCGGGCTACGACATCAAGAGTTCAATAGGATACGAGGAGACGTTCGACCGGTTCGACGAGGAGGTCGGGCTCGATCGCCTGAAGGCCATCCATCTGAACGACTCCAAGGGAAAACGCGGGTCCCACCTGGACCGTCACGAGCAGATAGGCGAGGGCCACCTCGGCGACGAGACCTTCAGGAACCTGATGAACGACGACCGGCTCGAGAAGGTGCCGATGGTTCTTGAGACACCTGCGGGCGACGAGAAGTACGCTGACGAGCTCAAGCACCTGAGACGCATGGTCAAGAAGTGACGCCCAGGTTCAACCCTACCTGGTCGACCACCGCCACGTTCCCGGGAGGGAGCACGCTCTGCACCTCCTCGATCGGGACTTCCAGCTCTTGCGCAAGCAGCTTCGCGAAGAGGTTCTTGTCGAACTCACCCGGTCTGATGATCACGAGGCGGGAGCTGAGGACCTTCACCGCTGATTCCGGCCCGCACATGACCTTTCTTTCCCCCTCGATTCTGACCTCGCCTACCGCGAGACGGATCTCTGCCTTTGGGGAGTAGTTCCTCTTGCCTCTGATGACGAACGCCCCCCTGGCGAGGTACTCTCCGCTCTGCGGGGTCTTGCTCACCTGTTCCGGCAGGACCCAGTAGCCAACCGAAGAGCCGATCTTCGCGTTCCAGGCCTTGGAAGTGGCGACAGCGAACTGGCAGGCCTCCATCAAGGTCTGCTCTCCGACGCCTTCCCTCATCTTCACTACGACGCTCGGCGCGCCATGCATGTCCGCGTGGGCGTACCTGTCCCCGGGCTCGAGGTGTTTCTTGACGAGCATGTCGTTGGTCCTGGCGTCCTTTCCCCCGAGGACGATGGCCCCCTCGCTGGACACAAACCATCTGTAACGCTCGAACCAGAACCTCTTTGACGGCTTCACCGCGGGCCTCTCCGCCGCCCTCTCTTCCGCCTGCTGCCTGTTGTACGCCGCGATCGCCCCTCTGGTGCTCTCGAGCGCGGGGAGCAGCCCCTCCAGCTTCGCCTTCATTTTCTTGCCGTTCTCGTAGTATCTCTGGGCGTTGGACTCCACGGTCCCGTTCACGTCCAACTCATAGGTCCCAGAAGGCATGTTCATGATCAGCAGCCCTCTTCGCTTGTCGAAGGACACGAACCCAGGCATTCCGTTCAACTCCTTGGCCTGAGAGAGAAGGTCCTTCGCCGTCATCAGCACGTGCGCGACCTCGGAGTATTTGGCGAATAGCGAGTCGCCGGTCCTCTGCGCCTCAAGACTCTCTCGCTGCAGGCTCAGCGCCGCCGCCTCCTGCTGTGCGAGTGTCCTCTTGAGCCTATCGAGCTCGTCGTCTCCCGGCTTCCGCTTCTTCGCCTCTGCGGGCGGTTCCGGGAGAAGGCCGACATAGCTCTCAACGGCATCGGAGAACGATGGCGCCTCCTCTGACTCGAGATCTTGGTATATGACCAGCTCTGCCGGGACGACGTCGACCAACTCGTCACCCTTCTTGACCACTATGCCTCGTCTGGAGGTCCGAACCTCTCTTATCAAGCCGCGAACGGTCTCCACCAGACGTGAGATGTCCTCCTGAGCGAGGTCCTTCGCGGGCTTGTCCTTGTCCAGGCCGGCTCGGGCACAGACCTCCTCGCTGTACTTGCCCCCTATGTTGAGCTTCGTTGCGATAGTCCTGACCACGTCGGAATCCGACTCCTTCATGATCGTCGCAAGCTCCTCTGTCGGCATGACCATCGGGTCGGGTATCGGAGGCGGGAAGGAGAACGGCTTGCGCGCGCGCACGTCCCTGTGTTTCCAGGTCCGCGAAGTCAACGGCTGCACTATGAGCCCCTCCTTGACGAGGACGGCGTTGCCCTTCCCGAACAGTTCCAGGATCAGGTCGTACCTTCCACCCTTCTCGAATCCCAGGACCGCGATCCTGTCGAACCCCTGCTGGGTCACGCTAACTATCTTGGAATTGGACAGGTTCTTCCTGAGCATCCTGGCAAACGCCGAAGGTTCTTGGGGCATCTCCCCGGAAGCCTTCGAGATGTAGAGCCACTGCCCCGCGACGAAGTGGACGAACATCTTCCCGGTGTCTGGTACGCGCACTCCGAGGACCAACCGGTCCGGGGACGGGTGGTATACCTTGTCCAGGAACCCTCCTACCAGGGACTGCATGTCCCCGACCATGGCGGTGACGTCGAAGCTGCTCAGGGAGCTTTTCATCCTCGAACAAATCCCCTGGGTGTTAGATAAAAGGTGCGCATGGCGAGAGTGGGGCCCAACAACTTATTAATATGGAGGGCAAGATGCTCTCCGGCCGATATCCAACACGCCACTGTGGCTTAGAGGTATAGCGACGCCTTGGTAAGGCGTAGGTCGAGGGTCCGAATCCCTCCAGTGGCTCTTTTTCATTCTATCCGCGTATCAGCGTCGGCTACGGAGACGGCTGAGAATGAAAAATCGGAAAGGGATTTGTGGAAGGGGTTTGCGTTCTCGTCGGCGGCTCACTCGACCACGTTGATGACTACCTCGACGCTGAACATGTCGTTCGCGCCCATGAAGCCGAAGGTCGCGGCTCCCTGGTACGTCCCGACCACTGCCGGGATCGTGTACGATATCTCGAACTCCGTCACGCCGGTGTCCGCGTAGTCTGGCAGCCCTGTCGCCGCTATGGTCGCCCCTGCGACGCCTCTCATGACGGCGAGGGAGAATATGCCTGGGTCTCCCTCGACCGTGTAGCCCAGCACCTTCACCAGGTACTGTCCGTCGGCCGGGTTGGCGAGCGTGATGCTCTCGTCCGAGCCGCCTACGCCAACATACCAGAACGTCGCGTCGTCAGCGATGCCGTTGAGGTTCGCGTCGTACCAGAGCGCCAGGTCGAGGTCCGAGCAACCGCTCACTTCGTTCACCGCGACCGTGAGCGTGCTCGCGCCGACGACCTCTATCGGTCTCGTGTAGACCGCGTTGGCCAACGCGTCCTCGAACGATCCCGAGAGCAAGTCCTGGTAGATCTCCTCCTCTGGCCAGAACTCCGCGATGACGGGTATGTCTCCGGCGCCCGCGACCTCGATTGGTTCGTCCACGGTCAGGTCGAACATGGCCTCGACCCCTCCGGTTATCCAGCCGTCCTCGGCGTCGTCCAGCTCGAAGGTCAGCTCGATGCTCTTGGGCTGGTAGTCGTTCACCACGAGTATCTTCGTGTAGCCCTCCAGGGTCACCGAGGCTGCGTCACCCGACATGAACGGGCATCTGGTCACCACCGCAAACGGCGCAGGCGTCCCGACGTCGTTTATGCATTGTCCGATCGGGGCGGCTATGACCTCCTTGGGCCCGCCAGTGTTGGTCTTGAAGCCGAAGACCCCAGCGCCCATGTACATCTCGTCGCTGGAGACGACTAGAGCCTCGTAGAATCCTGGGCCGTTGGGCGGGTCGAACATGGCCTGCTCCGGATGGTTCTCCGCGTCCGTCGCGAACGGTGCTAGCACGTGTATGTTGATATCCGTCGGCACCTCGTCCCACTCGACGGTCGTGACGATGTGCGCGTTCTCCGACAGCATCTCGTCAGGCATGCACCAGAACATCCGCCAGTCGCCCACCTCGAACCTCCAGAATCGGTCCGAGACGCCCGTCAACTCGTTGTTGTACGTGGTGTCGAAGTACGACTCGCCACCGAACTCGAACTCGTACTCTGTCGACGGCACGGTTATGACGATCGGCAGGCACTGTACCCTGTCGCCGTCATCGACGTAGATCGATGCGCCATAGGTCCCGATTGGCACGTCCTCCGGAACGGCGATCTTCGCCTCCCAGTTCTTCGAGCTCGCGGGGTCGATGTCCAGACTCAGGCTGGACTCCCAGTCCTCGTCGCCGCTCTCTCTCAGCTCGACCCAGCCGAAGTTCTCCAGCTCGTACGAGTCCACCTGAATCGATATCTGCAGCCCCATCATCGGCGAGATGGCCCTAACCCTCACGATCAGCCCATCGGTGGTCCTCTCGATTGGGTCCTTCAGCATTATCTGGTTGGCGTTGCAGTCGGAGCCGTCAACGGAGTACCTCGCGAGCTCCCACTTGCCAGTGGACTTGCCGATGATGCCGTTGCCGTCTAGGTCGATCCAGTCATGGAGTTCGAGCCAGTATTCGACCGGCGTCGGCACGGTGTACGTCAGCAGCGGATCGAGGTTCTCGTACGGGAAGTACATCGTGACCTTGACGAGGTCGGTCGTCTCAGGGACGATGTCGGTTATGTCGAAGTACACGTCCCGCGGGTTCTTGGTGACGACACTCAGCGTCTCGCTCTCAGTCCTCAACAGGAGCTGCGCCTCGACCGCGACGTCCTCAGCCGCCTCTTCCGGATCCTTGTTGTAGGTGGTCACCGTCATGACCTGCTCGTCTCCGGGCAACATGAAGTTCGGGAACGCCTCGTACGCTTCGCCTCCATAGTCGCCTGGGTACAAGGTCGCCTTGTAGCCGACATCGTCCTCTAGGATCGACATCGTCCCGCCGGCGTCGGCCATCAGCTTGGCAAACGTGCCTGCGTTGAGCCAGCCTGCACCCTGCTTGAACGGATCGAAGTGCATGTCGTCGGCCGCCGCCATAAGCGTGCTCTTGGCGTAGTCGCTCGCCGGCCACTCACCGCAGCTCGCCATCCAGAAGGCTTGATAGCCTAGCGCGGCGCCTCCCGCGACCGTCGGGCTCGCGTGGCTGGTCCCGCTGCCTATCTGGTAGTGCCTCGCCCCGTTTCCGACCGACCCCTCGTTGTCAGGCATGTTCAGGGGTGCCGGCTCGACCGAGTACATCCCAGACGCGACGATCTCAGCCATCAGCTTCCCGGTCCTCGTCGGTCCCGAGTTGGAGAACGGCGCCATGTCGCCCCACTTCTGGGTGTCGGGTATCATCTCGTAGCCGAGGAGATACCTGTACTGCATCGTCGTGCCAGCCCCGACACCGACCGCGTTGGCATCCACTATCGGCGGGGGCGTGCCATATCCGGGTCCACCGTTGCCGGTCGACCAGCACCAGAGGCCCGAGCAGACTCCCGAGATGCTCATCGCCATCATGTCGTAGAAGTTGTAGCCGCCGTCTATGCAGTCCGCGGAGTAGCCGTAGCTGTTGGATATGAGGTTGGCCTCGTCTCCCGTCTCGTCCACTCCGTCCGCGCCGAGCGCGGCGAACAGCCACGCGTTGACCGTGCTACCCGTGAACGGTATGCATATGAGCTTCGCACCCGGCGCCATGCCTCCAAGCTGGCCGCCCATCGTGCGGCCCACCGCGAGCGCCGCCGAGGACGTCATCGTTCCGTGGCTGTCCCCGATGACTTCTCCCATGAACGCCACGACGCTGCCCATCTCGGGCGCCTCCGTAGCGTCCCAGAGCCAGTCGGATCCCGGGTAGACGTTCTCGCCGTCGGCTATCCAGTAGATCATCCCTCCCGAGTAGTCCGCGAAGCCGTCGCCCGCGTCCCACGCGGAAGAGTCTATCTTCCCTGTCGATGGGTCGTAGCAGTCGAAGTACGATATCTCGTCGCCCTTCGTGCACGGTTTGTCATTGGCGAAGTTGAGGTCCCTCATCACGTCCACATAGACGGTGTCGTAGACCCCGGCCTCGCTGGCGTCGACCACAAGTACCGCCACTGGACCGCCCATGAGCGCCGCCAGGGCAGGATCTGGGTGGTATCCGATGTGGTACATCCCGCTAAGGCTCCTCACCGAGTCGCCGTCCGCGTCCATGAGTCCCTTGATGCGGTACTTCGCCCCGTCGAACCACAGCGACTGTCCGCGTGCCCTGACGACCGTCGACGTGTCAGCCATCCAACCCTTCGTCTCCCCGTCGGCGAGCATCATCGCGGAGAAATCGTCATAGCCTATCGGCCACCCATAGTACGGGGAGTCCGGGTCTTCGTATCTGGCCTGCTGCCCCTGCAGGTCCGGGTGAGCCATGTCGAATCCGGTGTCGATGATCGCTATCTTGACACCCTCCCCGGTGTATCCGAGATCCCAGGCCTCCACCGCTCCCTGGACGACGTCCACGTCGTAATCGTCCACTTGGGGAAGCGCGTCCGCGACGATTTCCTCGCCTATCAGCCGTTCATCCACCGCCTCGAGCTGAGGCGCGACGAACGCCACTATCTCGACGACGCTGTCGGATTCAGCTGCCTTCATAATCTCATCAGCCGAGAGCTGCATCCATCCGACGGTTGGCACGCCGTCGATGACCTTGCCCTTCACGGTGGGCAGGCCGTTGGACGCAAGATACTCGTTGGCCGAGTCCTTGTCGCTCACTAGGACATAGACCTCGAACGATCCTTCGCCCGCGGCCATGCTCCTCAACAGTTCAGGGTCGACCTTCTCCCGCGCCGGCGTCTTCGCAGCACTCCCTTCGTCCGCGCCCATAGCGGGGGCGGCCCCGAGGATTGCCAACGAAGCGATCACGAGTATCGCGACGACGGCGAAGCTCATCCCTGCCTTTCTCAGATTCTCTCTCATACATCCTCCCCTCGTATCACGTCAATGTCAAGCTCTCGGCTATTCTCCCCCCCGAGAGCAGGTTGCTAAGCGGCGTCGGTCGTATTATAGAATGTCGGTTGAAAAGACACGGGTCAGTACAACCTTAGAATAGACAGAACTGAGCAGCGTTATACATTATGTGGATTTTTATATTTTAAAATCAGAATCGATATTGCGAGGTCAGCTGCTCTCCTCTCGCTCTATCTCCTTCTCGAGGGCTTCGAACTCCCTTTCGATTTCGGAGATCTCGTCCACGTACTCCTCGTCGAGATCCTCCTCGCCGGCTGGTTGTTCCTTGCCGATCTTTCCGTCGACTCTGCGGAAATACACAACGACTCCTGCCATCGCGGCCGAGACGACGTAGAGGGCGACCGAGCCGTAGGTGATTGCCTGATCCACCAACTCGTCCGACTCCGCCGGCATGGCGAAGAGGAGAACGACGGAGGCCGCAAGTAACGCGACCATGACCGCAGCTGCCTTCACTAATCGGTTCAACTTACCAACCCTTCCCAAGCGTTTCTAGCCGAGACCTAAGCGTCGAGTCGAATCGACCGTCGCCGGCCTGGGTCATATGTGCGGGGAGTGCTTGGCCATTGTAGCGGGCTGGGTTCTATTTATCGTTTTCGAGAAGTGCTTCCTCGGCACGTCGCGGCAGCCAAGACAGCCTCCACTCACGTCACTTATATACGCGCAAACTCTCGGGATTGGTGATGACGGACACGACACCCTGGAAGGTCCATGACGGGGATCCGAAGTCGCGTCAGTCGAGGCTCAGGGACGCGCTCAAGCGGTTGGACAAGCGTCGTGTCGGCCTCATCGTCGGTCCTCTGCTCTTCCTGGCCATAGTCCTATGGCCTACGCCGCAGTCCATGGCGGACGCCGCCACCACGATGGGCGCGTTCGAGAAGGCCCCGCAGGTGGCCCTTGGCACGCTCCTGTGGGTGCTGACATGGTGGATTCTCGAGTGCGTCCCCCTCGGCATCGCGGCCTTGCTGCCGCCGCTCGTGTTCTCGATGTCAGGCATATTGGCTTGGAAGACGGCACTCACCTCGTTCACTGACCCTATCATCTGGATATTCATGGCCGGATTCGTGCTGGCAGCGGCGTTCGGGAAGTGGGACCTGGATCGACGCATAGCCGTCAAGCTGGGCCTGCTCTACAAGGGCAGCAACCCGATGATAGCCGCGTTCTTCGTCGCAGCCCTCCCGGTCTTCATTCTGACCCTGACCGGCTCGATAACGGCGTCCACCGCGGTCGTCTTCCCGTTCTTGATCGCCTATCTGTCGATGGCCGGCGTCAAGGCCGGGGGCAAGTATAGCGAGGCGACGATGCTCGTGCTCGCCCAGGCCGCCACCGCCGGGGCGATGCTGCTCATCATCAGCACCCCGCCGAACCTGATCGCGAAGAGCACAGCCTGGGAGCTCGGGGGCGCGGACATAACCTTCCTTGACTGGATGATAATCGGCGCACCGCACGCGTTCATCGGCTTGCTGATAACATGGGTCGTCGTGTTCAAAGTGCTCAGACCCGAGGAGAAGACAGTCGCGGCGGACAAGTCCAAGATGGTCGCGGTGGCCAGACAGTTGGGCAAGATGAGCAGAGGGGAGAAGGTCGCCGCCGGGCTGCTCCTGACGGCCGTCACCCTGTGGGTGCTGCCGTCCGCGGTGAAGATAGTCGCCGGGTATCATCCGGGTCTTCAGACGTTCTCCGACGATCTGTCACGAATGATGCCAGAGGCTATGCCCGCAGTCCTCGTCATACTCCTGGCCGGTCTGATCCGAGTGCGGGGTGAGCCTGTTCTTAGATGGGAGGAGCTCGCAAAGGGCATAGACTGGAACGTCGTCTTCCTGTTCGGAGGCGGCATATCGTTGGGTCTGGGTCTGAGTGCGAGCGGGTTCGCCGATTGGCTCGCCGGCGGCGTTAGCGGGGCCCTCGGGAGCAACCCGAGCGCCTCCGCGATATTCGCCGTGTCCTGTCTGCTGGGTTTCGTCCTGACATACGCGGCCTCGAACACGGCTGCCGCTCTCATATCGTGCCCAATCGCAGCCTCGCTCGCCGCGGGAGCGGGCGTGGGCGTGGTCGCGCCCATCGTCGGAGCGGCCTTGGCCTGCTCGATATCGAGCGCCATCCCCTCCACGACGCCTCCAATGGCCATAGTCTACAGCTCAGGGTATGTCAAGATATGGAGCATGTTCAAGGTGGGCATCATCGCCGACTTGTTACGTTTGGGGGCTCTTATCGCCCTCGGACCGTTGCTCATTGGTCTCGTCTACTGATTCCATGGGGCCGGTCGGCCTCTGGCGCGTGTCCCGGGGCGTGCGCGTCCCCGTTCGCGCGCGCGTGGCCTCGACCCAACGCCGTTACCGATTAATACTATGAGCGCGCACGTTGGACTAGTAGGCGAAAGCCTCGGGATGGGATGTTCAGTGCCCGGGAAGCTGATAGAGAATGCTCTGTCCGACCCCGATTCTGGGTCCTCCAATCCCAGTCACGTGCTCGACCAGCGGGACGACGAGAGCGAGATTGAGCGAGTCGCGAACAGTCTGGACGTTTGTATGAAGGTCGTTGGCTGCGGTGGCGCGGGTTCAAACACCGTCGACCGCTGCTGGACCTCAGGTCTGCATGTCGAGCTTTGCGCGATGAACACCGATGCCAAGCACATCCTGAACGTCAAGGCCAACAGGAAGATACTCCTGGGGAGGGTCCTCACCCGCGGCCTCGGGGCGGGAGCGAAGCCCGAGATAGGGGAGAAGGCCGCCCTGGAGGCCGAGCAGGAGATCACGGACTACCTCGAGGGTTCGCAGATAGTGTTCGTCACCGCGGGCATGGGTGGTGGTACTGGCACGAGCAGCTCCGCCGTCGTGTCGAGTCTCGCCAAGCGGCGGGGCGCGTTGACGATAGGGGTCGTCACACTGCCGTTCAAGTCCGAGGGCGAGCTCCGCATGAGGAATGCCATGGACGGCCTATCGAAGCTCGCCAAGATATGCGACACGACGATCGTGGTGCCCAACGACACACTCCTGGAACTGGTTCCACACCTGCCTGTTCAGGCGGCGTTCAAGGTGGCCGACGAACTGCTGGTTCAGACGATTTCCGGGATGACCGACATGCTGACCAGCGCCGGTCTTGTCAACGTCGACTATGCCGATCTCCGCACGATTCTGAACGAGGGCGGCGTTTCTCTCATCGGGGTCGGAGAGTCCTCCCTCCGCGACAGCTCTGAGCGCCTGATGGAAGCCGTCGAGTCCGCCCTCGGGTCCCCCCTCCTGGGCAGGATGGACCTTAGGGGCGCCAGGGGTGCGCTCGTAAGGATCGTCGGCGGGCCGGACATGACCATCGAAGAGGCCGCGAAGGCCGCGGAGATGGTCACGAGCAGCATCCGACCTGATGGCCGGATGATATGGGGCTGCTCCGTGGAACCGTCGATGACCGGCAAGGTGAAGGTACTTCTTATCGTGACTGGCGCTCAGTCCAAATACGTCCTGGTCCGGAGCGGCGAAGATCCCGCGATGATGCCCACGTGCGCGGACTACCGGGGCGTGATCAACGTCCCATCGGCCTCGTCCGAGGACGAGGACTTGTCGATGTTCGTCAGGTGAGAGTCCGTCGGTGGTCTGCCCTGCCTGCGCCTATCCGAGGACGATCTTTGAGACCGCCCCGAGCGCGAGAGCGATTCCGATCGAGGCGGCGGTTATGGCCGCGGTGTTCTTCACGCCGAACTCGCGCAGGAGGACCGCCATCGCGGCCAGACAGGGCATGAAGACCGCCATCACGATCGCGAAGGTGAACAGCTGCGGCACCGTCATCACCAGCGCCAGGCTGCTTGTCCCGAAGAGGACCATCAGCATCTGAAGGGCCATCTCCTTCCTCAGGATCCCGAAAACGAGAGCCACGATGGTCACTGCGGGCAGGCCGAGCAGCCCCGTCATGAACGGCTCCGCCGGGTCGACGAGGCGTTGGAGAACGCCCTCAGCCATGAGTATCTCGAGTATGACGCTTCCTACGAGCAGCAGGGGAAACGCGATCGTCAGGAACTCCTTGACCCTGATGTAAGTCTTCATGACAGTCTGTCCCAGCGACGGCATCCTGAGTTCGGGGATTTCCAGGAAGAGGCCGGTCGGTTCGAACCTCATCAGGCGGTGCATCGCCAGCCCGAGTATCATGAGAAGCCCGAGCAGTACGCCGAACAGAAGTAGCGCCCATTCCGGGCCGGCGTAGTTGCCCACAGTACCTATCACTATGGCCGTCTGTGCGGAGCATGGGACGGAGATCGTGATCAATGTGGCCAGTATGAGTCTCTCCCTCTTCGAGCCCATGGTCCTGGTAGCGAGTATGGCAGGGACGTTACAGCCGTAGCCCACCACTATCGGTATGATCGCTCGACCGTGCAGTCCTATCCTGTGCATGACCCCGTCCAAAAGGGAGACGACCCTGACGAGGTACCCTGTGTCCTCCAAGACTGCGAGCATGATGTAGAACACCAGTATGTATGGAACTACGATCGCGAGCATCGCCTCGATGCTTATGTAGATCCCTTCGTAGGCTCCTCTCAAGTAGGTGCTGGACGTACCCGCCTCGATATCGTCGAAGAACCCTCTCGCGAGATCGTGGTACGAGTCCACTAGGATCCCTTCGATGGCCCCTCCACCGAAGACGAGGACGAGGAAAGTGGCCGCCAGCACGAGCATCAGCAGGGGCAGCCCCGTCGAGGGCCTGATCGTCAGGTCAGACAAGGTGGAACGACGGGACGGCGGGACCGTCGTCACGACTTCCCCCGCTATCCGGCCCGCCTCCCCGAACCGGTCTCTCCCGATGTGCACTAGCACGCTCTCGTCGTGCTGCTCCTCGAACTCCTCGCTCAGTCGCCTCGCCTCCGATACCGCGCGATGGTTAGCGGCCGCGACGATCCGCCGGTCGCCCGTGAGCGTCACCGNNGTCCGTCTCTGCGAGCATCGCCTCCAGCTTCGCCAATATCTCCTCGATGTGTGAATCGTATCTCACCCGGAACGAACTCCTCGGTCTCAGCGTGATCGCGGCTCTGAGCAGATCGTCTACGCCTTCATCCTTGATCGCGACCGTCGGGACGGCTGGGATGCGCAGTATCGATTCGAGCTTCTCAATGTCTATCGTGAGTCCCGTCTTCTTCGCCAGGTCGTGCATGTTGAGCGCGGCGACGACGCGGTACCCCGACTCGATCAACTCGAACAACATCACGAGGTTCCTCTCGAGTCTGGTCGAATCCAGGACGTCGATCACGACGTCAGGTCTCTGGTCGTACAGGAGGTCGGTCGCGACCCTCTCGTCCTCCGTGTTGCCCGCCAGCGAATATGAGCCTGGCAGGTCCACGATGTCGATGTCCATTCCGGAGAACCTCGACACGCCTTCCTTGTACTCCACCGTGGTGCCTGGGTAGTTCGAGCTGATAACCCCGACGCCCGTGAGCTTGCTGAAGAGGACGCTCTTTCCAACGTTGGGATTGCCTGCCAAGGCGACCTTCATGATCCGCTCACCCTGAGACCCTGCGAGTCACGTGCAGAGCTTCTCCGATGTTCCTGGCGATTGCGATCCTCGTGCCTTTCAGGTCGACTATGATCGGACCACCCATCGGGAGCCTTTTCTCCACCCTGAGGGGGGCTCCGGGGACAAACCCCATGGCAAGTATCCTGCACAGCTCCTCCCTATCCTTGGACACCAGGTGCGACACCACGGCTTCCCTGCCCTCCTCGAGGTCAGAGAGCTTGACCCCTTCTCCCATGCACTTCTCGCAGCCGACCGTTCTCTCGCATTTCGGTATCTTCTTGCCGTGCGGACAGTGGGAGGGGTGGCTCAGCATCTTGCACAGCGTCTCCTCGGCTTCCTTCCCGAGGGCGTGCTCCATCTTGCAGGCCTGCTCATGCCCGACCTCCTCCTCGAGGCCGACCACATCGCTCAGGAACCTCTCCAGAAGCCGATGTCTCCTCGTGATTCTCCTCGCGATCCTTCGCCCCTTCGCTCGCAGGACCGTCCCTCTGTACGGTTCGTGCTTGACGTACCCCTCCCGGTCCAGCTTGTGGAGCATCTGGGTGACCGATGCCGGGGCCACGTGAAGGGCGTTCGCCATGTCGGTCGTCTTGGCTGCGCCCCCGTCCTCGGTCAGGTTGTATATGATCTTCAGATACTGCTCCGTTATCTCGGAAGCCATGCAACTGAGAGTTAGGAGCACCTAAATTATAAACATTGCTCCCGTTTCAGCCGAAAACCCGTCGCGTACGGCCCGTTTCAGTCGAGATTCGTCCCGCGAGCCTCGAGGTAGCGTTTGAAAGGATAGGTCTTGAGCTTCACCTCAACCTCTCCAGGTTCCGGGTACTCCTCGGCGTATTCCTTCTTCGCGATTTCGAGCCCTTCTTCGTCCAGACTCTCAGGTTGGACACCGTAGTTCTGCACCAGCCATGTCCGAAAGTCCCACTTCATCGAACACCCTCANNGGGTGTTGCTCACAGCAGCCACCTGAGCCTCCTATAGGATTTCGAGATCTCATCAACGGCGGCGCTCCCAGTGCCATCGTCAGCGAAGTCAACGCCTTTCGCCATCCTCTCGATGAGCACTTCGTCGTACGGGATGTTGCCTATGCATTCGATGTCCCTCGATCCCGCCTCCTTCAGGAGCGAGTCAGTGACATCACAGTTCAAGTCGGACTTGTTCACCAACAATGCGCAGACGATGTGGAACCCTCTGGCCAGATCGGCTATCCGCTTGAAGTCGCTCAGTCCGGACAGTGTCGGTTCGGAGACGATGACCACGAGGTCGGCTCCGGATAGCGCCGAGATTACAGGACACCCAATGCCAGGAGGCCCATCCACGAGGACCAACTCCGCGCCTTGCTCCTTCGCCGCGGCCTTTGCCATGTGTTTGACCATCGCCACGAGTTTGCCGGAGTTCTCAGCCCCCGGCTCCAACAGGGCATGGACCATCGTGCCTCGGTCCGTCTCGGACAAGTACCACTCTCCGACCGTCCTATCGACGAGTCTGACAGCCTTCTCAGGGCAGATGCGCACGCACACGCCGCACCCCTCGCACACGTCAATGTCGATTGTAGGTTTCGCACCGTCCTGGTCCGGTACGTGAATCGCGCTGAAACGGCAGAACTCCTCGCAACGTCTGCATGACGTGCACAGGCCCTCGTCCATACTCGCAGTCTTGGAGCCAACGAACTTCTCCTTT
>DUGQ01000218.1 GCA_013331315.1 Thermoplasmata archaeon | reverse complement strand
CGATGTCATATTCAAGGAGCTGTCCAGGCAGAAGGTCTACGGCGAGATATCGTCTGAGGCGGCCTGGATAACCAGGGACACGGAACTGCTGGGCTCGGACATACTGTCGGCCATCAAGGGCGCGGCTAGGAGATCCCCGTCGTCCAAGTTCCAGGACTTCCTCCAGGGCGTCATCACGACCTCGACGTCCGGCGGACAGCTGAAGCCGTACTTCCTGTTGAAGGCCGAGGAGTACCAGAAGGAGAACAAGCTGGCCATGAAGTCCCAGATGGAGACGCTGGGTATGCTGGCGGAGTCCTTCGTCACGGTCGTCGTCGCGTTCCCCCTGTTCCTCGTGCTCATCATGGCCATCATGGCTATCGTCGGCGGGGGCGACCCGGACTTCATGCTGACGATGCTTTACTTGGTTGTCCTGATGATGATCCCCATCTCGCAGTTCGGCTTCATATTCGTCATCTGGAACATGTCAAAGGAGAGTGCGATGTAGATGGCCGGCGAAACGAAGACGAAGAAGGAGGCCGACAAGGAGAAGGTCCTCAAGGAGTTCTTCGGGTCGGAGCGTCAGGACCGGACAAAGACGGTCCTTGGCATATCCCTCGGGCTCGTCGGGGTGTTCGTCTTCATGGCGTTAGTCGACGCCATGGAGAGCCTGAACCTGCCGCTCGAGCCCATCGACTACGTGATATTCGCCATGCTCTCTTTCTTCGGACCGTACGGCTTCTACACGAGCACCAAGGAGAAGCACACCAGGGAGATCGAGACGAGGCTGCCCGACTTCCTGCGTGACGTCGCCGAGGCCGGAAGGTTCGGCATGACCCTCGCGGACGCGATAGTGGTCGCGTCGTCAGGCAGGTATGGCAGGCTCACACCCGAGATCAAGAAGATGGCGGCCCAGATCGAGTGGGGCGTGCCGGCCTCGGAGGCCGTGCAGCTGTTCGCCGAGCGCGTGGGGACGCCTCTCGTCACGAGGATGGCCTCCATCATCCGCAAGGCCAACGATGCGGGCGGCAACGTCGCGGACGTGCTCAGCATGGTCTCGAGGGACGCGAAGGAGACGATCCTCACGCAGGAGGAGAGGAACGTCACGATGTCCACCTACGTCATGGTCGTGTACATCTCGTTCTTCGTGTTCATTGCCACGATACTCATCCTGCAGGGCCAGTTCCTTCCCAAGATGGAGGAGGCCGGCAGGACAGTGAGCGAGCAGGCGGAGGAGCAGGGTCTGGCGGAGATACCCGGGGTCAACATACAGGTGTCCATCATCGACGAGGTCGGGTTCATATTCCTGCTGTCCGTCATAGTCCACGCCGCAGGAGACGGCCTGCTGGCGGGAGTCATCCAGAGGGGCAGCATCCCGATAGGCATGAGGCACAGCTTCATCATGCTCATCGTAGGATTCATAACTCTTCGACTGTTGTTTGCGTGATTGAAATGACCGAAACGGATCAGCCAGGAGTAGAGACGGGCGAGGCGGCCGAGCAGAGGCCAGAGGAACCCGAGAAGGAGAAGAAGGGCAGGGTAGGGCTCCGCTCTTCGTACTACGGCGTGCTCTACCGGGTGAAGCCGAAGCCGGCCAAGAAGACCATCAGCGTGAGCGAGGCCCGGACCGACATGAGTCAGATCGTCGAGATCCCGAAGATACAGGAGCCGAACGTCGACGAGGTCGAGATGATCCCCATCAAGAAGAACTACTCCTTCGTCAGGATAAGGTACGACAACACCGCAAACGAGTACACCTACGAGGTCATCGAGCCCGAGCTGATGGCCGACGAGAGCGACGTGCTCGAGCTGCTCAAGGAGACGTTGGTCGCGTCGGTCGAGCGCATGACCGAGGAGGACGCGGAGGGCAAGGAGAAGTACCTCCGCAGGATGACCGAGGAGCTGATGGCGAAGCTGAACATCACGCTCCACCCGATCTCCAAGGAGAGGGTAATGTACTACATCCTGAGGGACTTCATCGGCTACAGGGTCATCGACGCCATGATGATCGACCCGAACGTCGAGGACTGCTCCTGCGACGGTGTCGGCGTGCCGCTCTACGTCTACCACAGGAAGTACGGGTCGATCCGCTCGAGCCTCAAGTTCGAGAAGGAGACGGAGCTCGACGGGTTCGTCGTATGGCTGGCCCAGAGGTGTGGCAAGCACATATCCGTGGCGAGCCCGCTGCTTGACGCGACCATCCCCGACGGCTCGAGGTTGCAGGCGACCCTCGGGAAGCACGTGACCAAGCGGGGGTCGTCGTTCACCATCAGGCGGTTCAAGGAGAACCCGTTCACCCCCCTGGACCTGCTCAAGTTCAAGACGATGAGCACCGAGATGATGGCCTATCTGTGGATAGGCATAGAGCACGGCCAGTCGATGCTCGTCTGCGGCGGCACCGCGAGCGGCAAGACGACCACGCTCAACGCCGTGCTGCTGTTCATACCTCCACAGATGAAGATAGTCTCGATCGAGGACACGCGCGAGCTCAACCTTCCCCACGAGAACTGGGTCCCCGGCCTGACGAGGGAAGGCTTCGGAGGGAAGAGCGCGGTCACGGGCAAGGCCTCGGGTGAGATAGACATGTTCGACCTCCTGACCGCGGCCATGAGGCAGAGGCCTCAATACCTGATGGTGGGAGAGGTAAGAGGCAAGGAGGCCTACGTCGTGTTCCAGGCGATGGCCACGGGCAAGACCTGCTACTCCACCTTCCACGCGGAGGACGTCCAGGCCATGGTACACAGGATGGAGAACGACCCGATCAACCTGCCGAGGGCGTTGGTAACCGCTCTGAACATCGTGCTCCTCCAGGCCCAGGTCAAGGTCGGCACCAAGATGACCAGGCGCGTGAAGTCGCTGACCGAGATCGTCGGGATCGACCCGGAGACGAACGAACTCATCACCAACTCGGTCTACACGTGGAACCCCGCGGATGACACGTTCAACTACAGCGGTCACAGCTACGTCTACGAGAAGGTCAGGATGGCCAGGAACTGGGCTCCCAGGGAGATGGAGCGGGAGATCAAGCGACGGGTCGACATCCTGGAGTACATGAAGAAGACAGGAATCGACAACCACAAGCGCGTCGCCACGATCATATCGGCCTACTACAAGGACCCTGACAAGGTCATGAAGGAGGTCAGGGCGAAGCTGGCAGAGGTGGCGCGGTAGCCGCCCATCGTGGTCGAGTGCGTCTCAGCGTAGTTCTCTTGACAGCATAGATGACGAATCCAGCGAATGCCCTCCTGACGGTGGTCACCGCATCGGAACGTCCCCAAATGACGCGTTGTCTCCCTGAGTAACGATGAGAAACAGATATCGGTAAAGGGTTTCCGCGCGGCGGCCGAGAGCCGCCGCGGCTCCAGCTCACTGCCCGTTGGACTCGTTGTCCTTGTCCACTGGTTGCCGGATGATCTTCTTGGGCACCACCTTGCGGTCGATCGGCCTTCTGATGACCATCTTGGGGGGCTCTCCAGCGCCTGCGCCACCCTCCGGTGGCCTTCTCACCTGCGGCGGCTGCTCTGGGGTCTCCTGCAGGGGCTCCTCTGGCATCCCGGGACCTCCCTCCGGCGGAGCGGCGCCCTCGTCGGTCGCGGCGAACACCGTCCCGCACTTGTGGCACACAGTCGCCTCCCTCGGGTTCAGCGTGCCACATACAGGGCAGGCCATCGGGCCCTCCTTGCGCTTCTCCTCTTCCTTGGCGAGCCAGTCGTCGAAACTGATGTAGGTCGGCTGGTTCTTCCACCACTCCTCGAACTTCTTGTCGCTGAACTTCTTGCCGAGGTCGGCCTTCGCCAGCTCGCGGTACTCCGACACCATCGCCTCGTACTCGGACTTCATGCGCTCGAGGTAGTCCGTGTCCNNGGGACCCACGCGCCGCACTCGGAGCATTTCATGGTGCCGACTTCGAACTCCATGCCACACTTCGGGCAGCGCTTGCTTGCAGCCGGTATGAACGCTCCACACTCGCCACACTCGACGAGTTTGCCGAGCCCGTATACGTAGGTGTAGACGGTGAACCCTGCGACCACTCCGACGATCGCGAGGATCACGATGATCCATATCATCAGCGGAATGCCACCGCCTGATATCTCGCCACTGACGCTTATGGTCGAGTCGGCGAGATAGTCCGCGTCCTGAATCATCACACCGACATAGTAGTTACCACCCTGCAGGCTCGCGGGTATCGTCAGAAGGTTGGTGATCATACCGTTGGAGTCCGTCATCAGCGGGTCTTCCGACGCCGGCGGGGTGACCGTGCTCTCCTCCATGGTGTCGGCGCTCACGTAGAGGGCCATCCTGACATGGAGGCCAACGACGGGCTCCACGGTCCCCGCGTAACTCACCGTGACAGTCACTGTGATCTGCGAGTCAGTCGCGTACTCCGTGTCGTCCGTGACTATTGAGACATCCACGCTCAAGGTCTGCACGGTGAAGGGCGATTCAGCGTAGTTGTTGGTGTTGTCAGGCTCCGACACCGCGTCCGTGGGGTCGACCTCGACACATATCCAGTAGTCTCCAGGAGATGTCAGGTTGATGGTCCACGATGTCGTGAACGGGATCGTCTCGCCTCCCGGGACATCGTCCGTGATGGTGTCGATGGTGTAGTTCAACGCGCCGGCCTCGCTGCGCACGCTCACGACCACGTCCACGCCCAGAGCGGTTCTGGCCCCCAGGTTCTCGACCTCGACCTCGATGTCGACAGTTCTGCCGAACATCTGGCTGCTCACCTCGACCCCGTCATAGGTGACGTTGATCATGGTTGAGGTGACGACCAGGTCCGCCCTCACATCCGTCACGTTGAGGAATCCGCTCACATTGTTGTTGGAGAACGTCTGCTCGTCATACGCTCCGAACGGGTTAGCCACCATTATCAGCTCGTACTGGACCGTGTCCGTTATGAGCGGCGCCTGGTAGATGAAGTCCACCGTCACCGGCGACGAGCTGTTGCTCAGGACGCCGATGTATGTGTAGACGTCGTACGGCTCACCGGAGGTGGAGTCGACATACAGGGCGACTTGTGGGTTGACGACGGGTGCCGCCTCCAGGTTTGACAGTGTCGCGCGCACTAGTATCGTCGAGCCGCCGGCTATCGTCGGGGTACCACCGAATGTGAACGACGACAGGGCGAGGTCAGGATAGTCGTAGACCTGGATATCGAACGATGCCGCGTTGTTGGCATATGATATCTCAGTGACCGTATGGTCCTCGTTGACCACGATCGACACCGTGTACGTCTTGACCTCGTCGGGAGTCCACGGCACCGATACCGTCACGAACTGGCCAGGCGCCATGGACGCCACTATGGTCTCGCCGATCAGGTACTCCGGGGCCACAAGGCTGATAGGCACGCTGTAGAAGGCGACAGGTATGTTCAGGGCGACATTGTCGCCATCGTTGACCACCCTGGCGCTGAGCGTGCACTCCGAATCGACTATTGGCTCCGACGGCGTGGTGTACAGCGCCGGGTCTGTCAGTACCACCACATCAGGAAGGTTCTGGACGTAGACTGTCGCATACCCGACCGCGGCCGCGTCATCGATCTCGGTTATCGTGTTGTCCGGGTCGACCTCGACCTTTATCGTGTGCGATTCCGGCGAGAGAGGCTCGTCCGCGTACCAAGTCGCGACCACGTCCTCCGAGGTGTTAGGCGCGATACTCGGGTATGTCACCGAGGCGAACAGGTCACCACGATCATAGAACCTCACGACCACGTTGTAGGCGACCGCGACTCCGGTGTTGTCAACCGACGCCGTCACCGTCGTCGCCTGGCCGTTCATCGGCATTACGGGCAAGAGCGTGACCGCTCCGCTGCTGGCGATCTCCAGGTCCGGTAGCGCGGCCAGGATGGTGAGCGTGGCGTATGTAGCATTCTCCGTCAGGGGCTCCGTGTAAGGCATCACACCAACGGAGACCTCCTGGTCGGAATCGTAGGACGAGCCGTCCCACGCCCAATAGGTCGCGTTCACCCTGTAGTTGCCAATGTAGCTTGAGCCGGCCTCAGTTATGATTGTCCCGAGACAGTTGAGCTTAGCCACACCCGCGGAATCCGACAGCGTCGAGGTCCAGAGGGTGTTGTTCACGAAGAACCTCGCCGAGACGAGCACGCCCGGCAGCGGCTTCATGTTGCCGTCGAGCACCTTGACGTGTATCCACCTGTAGATGAGAGCCCTCGCGTCTCCTTCCACATTGATCGATGGTATGCTGCTGTTCGTGAACGAGCCGACAGCATATCCCGACAAGGTCGGCGACGCAGTGAGGACGCAGTCGAATACGTTGACTGTCGCCCTTGAGTTCCATGATGTGGTGAGCTCTCCGCCTGACATGATCGACTCCGACAGGATGACGACGGCGTCCTCTCTGGCCACAACGTTCAGGCCGTCCAGTTCCGAGTTGATGACTTCGAGCGTACCATAGCCCTGAACGATGATGTTCATAGCGAAGGTGCTCTGGACATACGAGTTCTCAATGACGAGTCGCCCGTTGCCGTCGACGTATATCGTGCGCTGGTACGCAAAGTCCTGAACCATGAGAAGCTCAGCATCGAGGAATATCAGCTCCCCATCAGACGCGACGATGATGTCGCCCGCATGGTAGTACTCCATGTCCTCAATCGTAAGCGACTCCTCACCGGTTATCAGCGGGACGACCAGCCATCTTGAGTAGTCTGGGCTCGGTACTGACACACCCATGACCTCAACGGTCAGAGCGGCGTACTGATCCGATTCTTCCATGGCCGGATAGGTCTGGAACGAGAAGCTCTCGGCCGAGCTGTACTCAACCGTGTCGATGACCGCTGTCGCGGAGACCGCGAACGATCCGACGAACTGAGAGTTGAGCGAACCGTCACTGACGATGATGTCGGTCAGGTACGGAATCACAACGGTGCCGTCATCCTCGGTCGTCTTGAAACTAGCCGCGTCCTTACCCATGTAGGCGAGGACGTCCGCGTCGGGAGCGGTCGACACACCATCAGGCGTGTAGTAGAACGCATCCTGACCTTCCAGGGCGGTGGCGCCTGTGAACACCGCGCTAATGGTGGCATCCGGAATGGGTACGCCGTACTCATCTCCCGCGGTCGCGTTCATCCATCTGTATATGTAGGCGTTTCCGCCGACACTGAACACAATCCACACGGCGTCGAACTGCACTGAGCCTGTGGACGCTCCGTTGATGAATCTCAGGTCTGTATCGGCGATATCGGCAACCGTGGAATACACACCTACATTTAGGTCATAGGTGGCCACTGTCCCGGGAGCATCGGATGCAGAAGGTATGATCGAAGTAGAGGAGTAGCTGCCGGCAGAGGGCGCACGCAGCTGAACCGCATTCGNNAGCTGGACCGCGTTTGCGCCATTGTAAGTTGTGTCGACAGAGTAGGTCACCACCAGCGTTGCAGCACTCACTTCGAGGGTGCCCAACAGTCCACCGACGTCCCACGTGGCGATTTCCATCGTATCTGATGGGTCAACAACGTACATGAGGCTGTCAACATACTCTAGATTCGAAATGCTAGCATCTGTGTTATCAGCTGCGCCCT
>DUGQ01000206.1:406-8247 GCA_013331315.1 Thermoplasmata archaeon | reverse complement strand
GCAGTGAGAGAGACAAAGAAGCTCGTCAAGGGCGTCGTGGGGGTGCCGACGAAGGAGGGGGTCGGGATCTACAGCTGCGGCACGCTCACGCCCCAGAAGGCGCGCGCGGAGATCAGAAAAGGGGCCAAGGAGGCCATGAGACGCGTCGGGAAGGTGAAGCCCTACGTCGTCAAGAAGCCGGTTACGATGGAGGTCTCGTTCATCCGCACGATAATGGCCCAGTACTGCTCTCACATCCCAAAGGTGAAGAGACTCGACGACAAGACCGTGTCGTTCAGGGCCAGGGACATGGCCGAGGCGCACAGGGTGTTCGAGGTCATGCAGATGGTCGCGAGGTCGGCTGGACAGGAGGGCGAGCTATAGCCCCCGCCAGGCAGGACTATGAGGCGAGGTGTGCTGATGACTCAGCGGGATGAAGGCATCGTCTTGAGGGCGATCACCGATGATGAGGTCGAGACCGCGGTGTCCGTGTGGCTCGAGTCCGGGCTCCCGATCAAGTCGAAGGGCAGGGACACGTTGGAGAACCTCAGAAGCCTGAGGGACGCGGACCCCGAGCTGTTCATCGGGGCTTTCGACGGCGACAGGATGGTCGGCGTCGTGCTCGGAACAGACGACCGACGGAAGGGATACATCAACCGGCTCGCTGTGCTCCCCGAGAAGAGACGTACAGGCGTCGCCAAGATGCTCGTGGCCCGCTGCGAGGATACGTTCAGGGCCAGAGGAAGGCAGGTCATCTGCACTATGATAGAGGAGTACAACGACACCTCGAAGTCCCTCTTCCTTTGTATCGGTTACAAGCGGGAGGACGACATCGTGTACTATACCAAGCGAGAGGCTGATGATGTCTGACCAGTCTCGTGGACGGTCTCAGCCCAATTCGAACCCGGCTACGCTGAATACGCTCTCCCTGCAACTTGCGTAGAGTGGTTCGCCCCTGACCATCAGCCCAACGGTCTCGGCTGTCTTGTAATGGCGGTATCGAGACAGGACCTTCTTCGCTCCAGGGTGGTCGCGGAACGGATAGAGGTCCACCCTTCCACCGGCTGGAAAGGAAGAGATCACGGAGGCCAGAAGAGCCCCGGCGTCCCTATCACTGCCAGTCGTGCATATCCAGGGCCCGATGTCGAAGCCTATCGGTGTTCGACGACCCAGAGCGAAGCCCGCGAGGTCGCCGTCCCTCTCGAGCTTGTAACAGTGCTCGGGAAACTCGCGACACAAACGCGCGATGAGTTCCCCGCGGCCGTCGCCGAAGGTGGCCCTGTCGATTTCGACGACCTCGGAGATGTCGCCGTCCTCGACGCTCAGGCACTCGCACTCAAGACCCCTCATCTCGGAACCCCGCACATAGAGGCCCACGGAGAGCATCTCACCGACGGTCTCGAAGCCGTACTTGCGATAGAGCCTCGCGCCGTCCTCGGTGGCGTACAGTATGGCGGACCGTATTCCGTCCGCGTCCAGCTTCTCCAGGAGAGTCTTGACCAGGTTCTTGCCGATCTGCCGACCTCTGCTCTCCTTTGAGACGAGGACGTGCGCCACCGTCGCCGTGCGTTCGTAGACCACGGATGTGAGGAATCCCCTCGCCACGCCATTGGATTCCCATACGTAGTTGCTCTCTGGACTCAACGACAGTATTCGCTCCAGGTCGATCCTGGTGTGTCCCCAACCTTCTCGGTTGATCAGTTCGACGGCGAGGTCCACATCGTCGACCGTCATCGCGCGCGCCGGCACTCTCTACCCAACCTCTCGATTCCGTCCATCACGCTCCTCCTATTTGATAATCGTGGACGCCCAGTGGGCCAGACGGGACAGCAAGGCTCTGCCTTGCTGCGCGCACTCGCGCTCGGCCGGCGCGCGACGTGCCAGCGTCTTGGACGTGGGAGAGGCGGCCCCATACGACATGTTTTTATAAGTTCCTGCGAATACCAACCGCTGGGATTGCACTCTAGAGAATGATGTCATGCAGGATACAGCTAGAGGAGAGGGATCTATCATAGAGCCGCACGAGAGCCTGAGCGGCGTCCCGATATCAGAGATGTTAGAGATCCTTCGGCTTATCTCTCGCGTGGAGCCGCTGCAGGTGCTCCTCGACAGGGTCGCGAAGACGATCTCTGACAGATTCTCCATGCGCTCACTGACCATCTGCCTCCTTGACGAGGACACAGGCTTCTTCCGCCCGAGGGTGGTCCACGGCTTCCCAGAAGACCAGACGCGCGCGATAAAGGAACACGCGTATCCCCTCGAGAGGAAGCAGGACGAGCTTGACGAGAAGTTCAGGATAGACGAGAATTGCTACTTCGTTCGGGCGGAGGGACTGACCCAGGTCTACAACGACGACGTGGACTACATACCCAACTTGGACGAACTGCCGAGGACGAGGGAATCACAGGACGAGTGGCACGACCTCGACTACATCGACTTCATCATGACGGACAGGTTGGGCAACTGGATCGGATGGATAGAGATCGACGAGCCGAACAATCGACGCATCCCGCCTCGGGACACCATCACGAAGATACAGGTCCTAGCCGGCCTGACGGCCATCGCAATCGAGAACTCGAAGATGTACGAGGACGCGATCCATGCCGTCGGCGAATCGCAGGGTTACCTCGACCTCATAATCCACGACCTCGGCAACTTGATCGACCCGATGATATTCTACCTCGAGTCCATGGAGCGCGCCCAAAGGGGATCGCCGTCCCCGACTCCACAGCTGGTGAAGGCCACGACGCTCGCCCGGGAGGCGAGGAACCTCGTGGACAACGTCAGAGGCATATCCCAGATCAAAGCGAGCGACGCGATCCCCAGGCGTCGCTTCGACCTTCGTGAGGTCCTCGTGAAGTGCATATCCTCGGTGAAGAGGGACCATCCGACAAAGGACATCGTGGTCGGCTTCGACTGTCCGTACGCTGGCTGCCACGTGAGCGCTGACGACCTCATCTTCGACCTCTTCTCCAACATACTCAGCAATTCCGTGAAGTACAGCGGGGGGCAGACCGCCGAGCTTGACGTGAGCATATCGGACGGACACGGCGCTTGGACGGTCAGAGTGGAGGACCGTGGAATCGGAATCCCGGACGAGAAGAAGGGAGGGGTGTTCGACAGGTTCTCCCCTCGTCCTGAGAACGCGAAGGGGGCGGGCCTGGGCCTATCCATCGTCAGCCTCCTAGTGAAGCGGTACAACGGTCTTGTCACGGTCAAGGACAGGGTGGAGGGAGACTACACGAAAGGCGCGTGCTTCGAGGTGGCGCTCCCGAAGGAGAGGGCCGAGTCCGCCCGCTCCAAGTAGTCACCTTGTTCAGGGTTGACGACCATACCTTGCCCGTTAGTGCCGTGGTCGACGCTCACGGTCGTCGTCCATCCCAGGAGATGATTCGACTTGGAGATAAGACCCACAGAAGACCGGGAGGCAATGAGAGCGTTGGCTCTCGAGGCGGGGCTTGAGGACGGAAGCTTCGACGGGGTCATCAAGGCCTACGGCGTCTTCGACGGCGACGAGATGAAAGGGTGTGTGGCCCTCAAGCGAGTCGACGAAGTCTACTCGGTCGAGTGGCTCGCTGTGAGACAGGAGGTCAGAGGTACGGGAATCGGCAGAAGGCTCGTCCTCAGGGTGGTCAAGGACGCGAGGTCTTTGGGCGCCAAGGAGATCTGGGCACTCGCACGCGCGCCAGACTTCTTCCTGAGGGTTGGGTTCANNCTCAGTACAGGACGACCTGCAGGCCCCAGATAGTCACGATGAAGATATGACCTGGAACAACGGACCCCGGTCGCTTCGCTACATATAAGTAGAATCCAAGACCCTGGCCGACTCAGAGGGCCGATTACGATGACACCGTCGAAGAAGCACATCAAGGACTGCGCGAAGAACATGGTCGAGACCTGCAACGTGAGGCGCGGCGACTCTGTCTCCATAAGAGGAGGAGTGCACGCCCAGGCGCTCCTGGAGGAGGTCGCGTTGGAGTGCTATCGCAAGGGAGCGGCGCCTATGATCCTGTCGACCTCGGACGGCTACTCGAAGAGGATCTACGACGAGATACCCACGTCCGTGCTCTCAAGGACACCGAAGCACTATGTCGGCATGGTCAAGGAATCCGACCTGCTGATCGTGGTCGAGGAATTGGACGACCCCAAGATCGCCGAGGGGTTCCCCAGGAAGAAGCTCGTTGCCAGGCGAAAGGCCATGCTCCCAGTCATGGACATCGTCTATCACCCGACTGACGGCAAGAAATGGCTCTACGCCGGCTGGCCGACGTCGGCGGCGGCCAAGAGCTACGGCATCCCCTACAAACAGTTGGAGAGCATAATCGTGGGCGGCATGTCGGTCCCGCCCAAGGAACTCATGAAGATCGGCAAGACCATGGCTGGAAAGCTGGCCAAGGCATCCTGGGTCCACGTGTGGGACAGCAAGGGAACGGACTTCAGGGTCTGCGTCGAGGGGCGGAGGCTGAACATCGACGACGGGTTCATCAGCAAGTCGGACTTCGATGTCGGCGACCGAGGGGCGAACCTGCCCGCGGGCGAGGTGTTCTTCGCGCCGGTAGAGAACAGAGGAGAAGGCAGCCTGTACTGCCCGATAACGCGTGACCGCATGTCCGAGAGGATACTCAAGGAAGTGCGCCTGGAGTTCAAAGACGGCAAGTTGCTGTTGGACAGGGCGACGGCCGATGTGGGGGGGGACCAGATGATCGCCAGCTTCAAGGAGTCCGAGCGGATCGACACGGGCAAGTATTCGCCGGTCAGGACCAGGAACGTGGCGGAACTCGGGATAGGGTTCAACCCCAAGATCAAGAAGGCGATCGGATACATACTGACAGACGAGAAGGTCAGCGGGACAGTCCACCTGGCCTTCGGTTCCAACAACACGTACGGTGGCACCTCTGAGTCGGTCATGCACTGGGACTTCGTCAGCGCTCCCGGAGTGAACATAGAGGTGGAGACGGACCGGGGCAGAACCAGAAGGGTGATGACGAGGGGCAAGCTGGTCGCCTAGACTTCCCATCAGGAGTCATTCGACGAGGGCCCGGCCGGCCAGCCTCGCGCTCTCCAAGGCCTCCTTCTTGCGCGGGGCGAGTTCAGGGTCGTCTGTGAACCCGAGAAGCACCTCCCCGGCGTACTCGTAGTCGATCGCCGCGAAGAACGCCCTCACGACGTGCCTCGCGGGGTCGAACACGATTGGCTTCGGAGAGCCTGCGCACGCGACGAAGAGGCCTCTGGGCCTGGGGCGGCCCTCGTACGCCCGTCTCCCAAGCACGAAGCGCTCGACCCAGTGACTCTGGAACCTGTCGATCATAGCCTTCGTCTGCGAGCTCACCCCCATGAAGAATATCGGGGTGGCGAGGACTATCGCGTCCACCTGCCTCACCCGGCCGTATATCTCCTGCATGTCGTCCGTCTTGACGGCGCAAGTGGCCGTGGCGTCGCACTTGCGGCACTCGACGCAGGGATCTATCCTCATCTTGACGAGGTCCAGCCTCTCGACCTCGGCCCCCGTGACCTCAGCGCCTTCCAGGACCGCGTCGAGCAGGTCTGCGGTGTTGCCCTTCAACCTGGGACTGCCAAGGATGCCTAGAACCTTCTTGGGAAAGGCCGTCACGCTCCCGCAAGAGCGGGACTGCCATCTGGCTATATCTAATGTGTCATGTTCACTCCGCAAGATTAAACAGAGACCCTGAGGATACGCCCCCGGGGATAGCAGTTGTCCGGGAGAAGGTTTGAGGGGAAGGTGGCTGTCGTCACCGGCGGCGCGTCCGGCATAGGCCTCGCGACCGCGGAGGCGTTCCTGGAGGAGGGTGCGAAGGTCGCCATAGTCGACATATCTGACGAGTCGGGCGCGGAAGCCGTCAGCGGGCTCCGTGCGAAGGGCCATGAGCCCATGTTCGTCAGGGGCGACGTCACGAAATCATCCGATGTCAGGGATATCGTGAGCCAGATACTGGACAAGCACGGACGGATAGATGTCCTGTTCAACAACGCTGGCATCCTCGTCGAGGGGACGATCGAGAAGGTCAGCGAGGAGGACTGGGACAGGATCATGGACGTCAACGTGAAGGGAGTGTTCCTCATGGCGAAGGAGGTCATCCCCGTGATGCTCAGACAGGGATCGGGCTCCATCGTCAACAACGCCTCGTGCAGCGGGCTCGTGGGAGATAGGTCGGCCATAGCCTACAACACGTCCAAGGGAGCGGTGGTCCTGATGACGAAGTGCCTCGCCCTGGACTACGCGGAGAAGAACATCCGCGCCAACTGCGTCTGCCCGGGCGAGATAGAGACCCCGATGTTCCTCCAGGAGGTGGCGTCGAGGAAGACCACCGTGGACGAATACAGAAAGGAGCTGTGCGAGTACCACCCGATCGGCCGTCTCGGCAGGCCGTCAGAGGTGGCCAAAACGGTCCTGTTCCTGGCGTCCGACGACGCGAGTTTCGTGACGGGCGCCGCGCTGTCGGTGGACGGCGGCTACACCTGCCAGTAGCGTCTTCGCCCGGTCACTTCTCGACCTTGACCGAGTCGCCCGTCCTGACGGACCTCAGTGTGGACGGGTCACCAACGACCCTGCCGACGATGTTGCAGGGGCTGTACGCCCTCGGCTTCTCGTCCGTGCTCACCGGGGTGGGCCCGAAGAAGATCGCCAGCGCGCGCCCGTCTGGCCAGTACGCGACGTCCCCGACCTCCATCGCGGCTCTTGAATCGTCCTCCAGCCCCGCGCTTACCGGCGTCTCGAAGTACACCTCGTCGCCCCAGCGGTTCACCTTCGCCTCGAAGGGCGCCGACGACAACAAGCTCTCCACGGTGGGGGTCGAATCCTTCCTGAGCTCCACCACTACATCCGCCCCGCCCCCGAAGGACAACTTCACCTGCGACAACACACTCACTTCCCGAGGCTGAATGCGCTTGGGCTTATTGGAGTGTTTTGGTGAGAGCGAAGATGCTCGGGAGTAGCCTTATGCCGAAACATGCGGATAGCGGTCCGTTCGGACCGCGACGTCGGTCTGCTCAAGGGTGGTATACGCAACAGCGTCCAGACCGGCGATCCGGATGAGGAGGAAGAGGAATGGCGTCAGATAGGTTGAAGGACTTGCTGAACCAGTCAATAGCGCGTGAGCTCCAGGTCGCCATCCAGTACATGTGGCAGCATGTTCAATGGATGGGCGTCGACCACTATGCAGTCAGTGACAATTTCAGGAGCATAGCCATCGAGGAGATGAAGCACGCTGAGAAGATCGCGGAGAGGCTGTGGTACCTCGGCGGGGTCCCCACGACGAAGCCCACGACGATAGTCGTAGGCAAGGAGCTCTGGGAGATGGTCGACCTCGGCGTGAAGGCGGAGGAGGAGGCCATCGAACTCTACAAGACGGTCCAGAAGGTGGCCGAAGAGGAAGGTGACCCGACGACGAGGTTCATCTTCGAGGAGATCCTCGAGCAGGAAGAGGACCACCACGACTTCTTCACGTCACTCAAGGAGAAGTCGAAGTAGTAACGCGAGCCGTGAGAGAGAAACATGAGGGGAGACCCGCCTCGGATGGCGGGCGTCTCCCCGGTGAGGTTTGAAGGAGCTGAGGGAGCTGGTCAGCGCTTGCGCCGCCTCTTGCCCCCGAACAGCTTGCGCTTCGTCGCCTTGATCTTCAGCTTCTGGATGGCCTCGGTGGGATTGAGTTCCTTCGGGCACACTTCCACGCAGTTGAAGATCGTGTGGCATCTGTAGGCGCCGCTCTCGCTCTCTATCAGGTCGAGGCGCTCGTCCTTCGCGACGTCCCTCGTGTCAGCGTAGAACCTGTAGGCCTTCAACAGAGCCGCCGGTCCCAGATAGTCCGTGTTCCACCACGCGACCGTGCACGAGCTGGTGCAGG
>DUGQ01000206.1:0-398 GCA_013331315.1 Thermoplasmata archaeon | reverse complement strand
CTCCTTCTTCTCGACGAACTGGGATATCTGCGTCTCGCACGCCAGGCAAATCTTCCCGCCGATAACCATGGCGCACGACCCGCAGACACCGGCCCGGCAACAGAACCTGAAGGCGAGCGTGCCATCCTGGTGGTTCAGTATCTCGAAGAGCGCGTCGAGGACGGTCATGCCCGGCTTGACCATGACCTTGTACGGCTGCCAATACGGGTCCTTGTCCGCCGTGGGGTCGAACCGCTGGACCTTTATCGTTATCTCCTCTCCGGCCATGTCAGTACCTCCTCGCTTCAGGCTGGTGCTTCGTTATCTTGACCGGCGCGTAAGATATCTCAGGACCCTTGGGCGTGTAGACGGCGATCGTGTGTCTCAGGAACTTCGCGTCGTCCCTCTCCTTGAAGTCC
>DUGQ01000115.1 GCA_013331315.1 Thermoplasmata archaeon | reverse complement strand
ATGGACATGTTCTTCGCGAACGGGTTCGTCTCGGACTGCGGGGGACGGCTGACGGGCGATGGCGTTCTGAACGTGAGCCTCGCAGGCAAGGGGGAGAAGGTCGAGCTGATAGCAGACCTCCTGGGAGTCGATAAGGAGGATGTGGCCAGCGTCGGCAACTCGAGATACGACGTCCCCATGTTCGAGGCATCTGGTCTCGGAATCGCCTTCTGCCCAGAGGACGAGGAGACCAGGCGCGGTGCGGACATCGTCGTCGAAGAGAAGGATCTGAGGGCGATACTGCAGAAGCTGTGAGGCATCAGTAGCCGTGCTCGCCTATCAGAGGGACGAATACACACCCACCGTGGTCCTCCCTGGTGATGTGCCCGCCCTTCCGCTCCACCCTGATGAGGTCCTGATACATCCTCCCGCCGACGGGCACGAGCATCTTGCCGCCTTCGGAGAGCTGGTTGACCAACGGAGTCGGGACGTCGGGCGCCCCGCAGGCGACGAATATCCTGTCGAACGGCGCCCTCTCCGGTAGCCCCAGAGAGCACTCTCCGATGACGACTTCCACAGTGTCCGAGTATCCCGCCCTTGACAGATTCGCCTTAGCGAACAACGCAAGCGATTCGACGCGTTCGACGGTGAACACCCGGCCCTGGGGACGGACGAGCTCGGCCACGACGGCCGCGTGATATCCGGAACCGGCGCCGACCTCCAAGACCTTGTGACCAGGATGGAGGTCCAGCTTCTCGGCCATTATCGCCACCATGTGCGGCGCCGAGATGGTCTGCCCCTCCCCGATCGGCAGGGGGCTGTCGACGTAGGCGTCAGGCCTCAGTCGTGCGGGCACGAACTCCTCCCTGGGGACGCGCCTCATCGCGGCTTCGACGGCGGGGGTGACCACGTACCCCCTCCTGATGAGGCTGTCGACCAGCAGGTCGCGCTTCTCGGCCGCCTCCTCCGCGTGCATCAGGTGAAACATTGTCGGTCAATCAAGTTAAACCTTGGCCGGGCAGGCGGTTCAGTAGGAGGTCTTCCTCACTATGTTCGCGTACACGCGCACTATCTCGCGCGCGAGGGCGGACCCTTTCCTGAGCGTCTTCGCATCCGTCTTGATCGTGTGGATGACGACCTCTCGCTTGCCGACCTCCACGATGTCGCCGACATAGAACTCGTCGTCCGGGGAGACGATCAGGTGGTCCGAGAAGGTCTTTCCGTGATGGTTCACTGAGAAGGATATCTTGACCTTGTCGAACCGCTTCCCCCAGATGGTCTCGATGTCCCTTGCCTTCGCCAGCTTGACCCTGGCCCCCTTCGACTCTATCGATGTCACCAGCACCGGGGTGTCGTCGCACATGATCTCATCGTCGACCCCGACGACCTCTTCCGGGCCCAGGGTGACATCGGTGCGGTTCGACTTCGTCAGCCAGCTTATCACAACGGGCACGGACACGGGCTTCTCGCCCTTCATCACCGCGTGATGCACGCGCCCGCACGTCCTGCACTTCACAGTGGAGTCCAGGACCTTCGCCTTCCGGCCGGATACCCTTCCAGCGAGCACCTCGTGGAGGGTCTCCTCCTTGCACGAGGGGCATTCGACCATGACCGAAGTGGGCGTTGTCATCTCAATCATCCGATGAGGTTCGTACGACTTACTTCTTTCCAATGACCCTGAACGGGGCGTCATGCCCCGGGACCACCACGTCCGCTACGCTGATCACGCGCTCCATCCCGAGGACTGCGAGTCGACGGTCGACGTGCACTGCAGGTGGGGTGTGGCTCTCGTAGTTCGCCTTGGTGGGCAGGGCGTCGCCGCATATGGCGTAGCGTGCTTCAGCCTCGACGAGGACGGTTATGCTGCCCTCGGTGTGCCCAGGCGTCTCGATGACCGTTACACCTTCGCCAATCGCAGTTCCCTCCACCGCGGCGATGGTCCCGATGGGCGAGTCCTCTCTGGGATGAGCGAATTTCACGGCATTCGCGAACATCTCGTTGCATCCGCAATGATCGGTGTGAAGATGTGTGTTTACCAGCGCGTCCACTTCTTCCGGACGGACATCGGCGGCGGCCAGAGCCGTCACGAGCATCTCAGACCTCGACCGTGCACCTGTGTCGACGACTATCAGGGACTCGCCCATCCTCACCAGTGTGACCGTCGATGATGCATCGACGATCCGCGGACCGTCCCGAACGACGATACCATCGCACAGTACCTGGACCGTAGGCATTCTGGTCGACCTGCTCAGAGCAGATGCCCCCTGCTGCAGGTCACGGACTCGCGGGTGACCTTGATGGGGGCGCCGCAGTAAGGGCATCTGGCCTTGGAAAGGAACTCCTCTATCCAAGCGCTCCTGACATCAGCTATCTCCTCGTCCTCGATCTGCCTCAGCAGCGCCTTCAGCTCAGGCGTCCTGGCCAGCCGTCTGAGGGCGTTCAAGGAGATCATCCTCTTCACCCGACGGTGCAGAGGGAGGCGGGCTATGTAAGGCGCAATTACGATGCCTCCCACGAGGCCTCCGACATGGGCCTCGACGGCAATCCGCGTATCTCCAGCGACAAAAACGATCTGGAGCAGCAGGAACAAGGCCACTATGACCCAGATGGGCATGGGTGGGAGGGGAAATAGCAGCAGCATGAACGACATGCGCTCATTCGGATACATCCGTGCAAACGCGCCAAGGACGCCGCTTATCGCTCCCGAGGCGCCGACGACTATGACAGGCAGGTCGTTCCATCTCAGGCCGGCGAACAGTAGCGTTCCGCACAGGCCGGCGAAGAGGTAGATGAGTATGAATGACCTGGTCCCTATCCTCTGCTCGAACACCGTCCCCAGGAACGCGAGGCCGAGGACATTGAGGAGTATGTGATATAGGTCGACGTGTGCATACATTGATGTCAGGACGGTATGTATCCTGGAAGGGTCCGTCAAATCGCGTGGGCTGAATGCAATCTCGAAGAAGAGGTCGCTGTACAAGTAGTGGCCAGGGTTCGGGGCGAGGAGTTCTATCCCAAACACCAGAACGCAGCAAGCCACCGCGAC
>DUGQ01000221.1 GCA_013331315.1 Thermoplasmata archaeon | reverse complement strand
GGTGGCGCGCTCTTGTCGGGAAGCCGGGGCCTGATCCTCCTTGGTCTGCTGCTCTCCGCAGGCGTTGTGATTCTGGCCGTTGCGATGAGGAGCAAGCGCAAGAAGAAGGCGAGCAGGAGGCCACGGGCCACGCCTCGAAAGCAGGCGGTAGCACCCGCGCGGGTGAAGGCTTCGGCCCCCAGGAAGGCTCAGCAAGTACGGCCTCCCGCTAGACCCGTCGGCAGGCCGATCGAGAAACCAACCGTCATGATGGCCGCTAACGGCGTCGTATACTGCAAGCCCGTCAGAGTATCCCAGAACAAGGTGGTCGCAAGGCCGACGACGGCGCGACAAGGGTCGAGGCCGAATACCGTGAGGATAGGCGATCATGTCTACGTCAAGCCTTCAGGTCAGGCCAGGAGCCGGTCGAACTTCGATTCGCGAAGCGCACCGAGCCGCCGTCAATTCTGAGGGGGCTCACTCTCATCAGCGTCTATACCTTCTGAATCGGTCGTGCTTGGGTTCTCGCCCGCCACCGCAGTTGTGGCCGTGCGTTCGGCGATCTCGCGCAATCTGTCGGCCATATGGACATCGAGCCATCTAACGATGAAGTACCAGAACACCAAGACGAAACAGATGAAGATGATGATTCCGAAGTACATGTGAAATGTCGCGAGGGCTGGCGCGCCGAACTCGGATCCGACCAGGATCGTGACTACCATCCTGAGGATGTTGGAGAACCACGTCACCAGGAGCCCTATCCCCAGGGCAGCCAGGATGCGGACGTTCACCGTCTGGTACTTCACGAGCACGAAGGCTAGGAACGCGGAGAAGAAGAGGCCGGCGGAGTATAGCCCACTACAGCCGGAGCCTATCCCTAGCCTTACCAGGCGTCCCTCGTACCAGTATTCGATTATGTTCGACAGCCCGATCCCGCTGAGGTTCAAGACGGCGGTCGCGTCCATGCCGAAGAGGTTTACTATCGAGACCACGGGGACGGTGATGAAGTAGTACTCGGAATAGGCCGTGATACGTCCATACGACTCACCCGTCACTAGCGTGTACAACTTCCATAGACCGGCGAAGACGATGGTGAGGAACATCAAGTAGAGGACCAGGAAGTCTCTCTGCTCGTGGAGCTTGGATGGTGCGGAGTGGTACAGAATCAATGACAGTGCGAACAGCGTGACGATGAAGTCCTCCATGCGCAGGTTGGTCTCGCCCGTGAAGACTACCTTCCACACGGACCAAGAGAGGAGGAGGACGAAGCCGAAGAGAGGTATGAGGACGCCAATCGTCCTCATTTCGAGCCAACGGCTGAAGAACCTCGCTATCAGGCCCTCGTCGGGGCTGACATCGGGCCTATCGATTCTGAGCTTGGCGGAGATCAGTCCCAGCGCGGAGCCGACGGCGAGCATTATGAGTTCGAACAGAAGCACGGAGTGCCCAAGGTAGTGGTTGTAGAGCGCCCCGATGATGAGCAGCGCACCGATGAACAGGAGCCAATCCTGCCTGAACTTCACGAGCCGATTCACATCCTTTGGCCGTATTTAACAGTTCATGCGAACGCCTACAGAAGCATCACTTCAGCCTGACCTCGCGGATCGTCAACACCGTGGCCCCTACTGACGCGACCAACAGCACGAACGCCATCTCGACGAACCCTTCGACGCGCGAGGTCAGGCTCGGAATCAACGCGCCGACGATGGTGATGAACACAGGCACCACAGCGAGACATGCCGCGGCGAACGACCCAGAAACGACGAAAGGACGCCTCTGCCTGAAACGATGGTCGCCCTCGAACTCTGACGACAGGGCGAACAAGGTCAGGCCGATTATCGGGACTATGAGGCCCACGACAGCGGTGAAGAGCTGCCCCGCCTCCGTCAATGTGGCCACCTCGGACGACGCGGCTGCGGATATCGCGACGAGCAGAAGGCCGAACACCGCCGCGATCCTGTAGTAGCTGAAGAACGCGAGAAGCATAATGCCGCCCCCGAGGGCGGTGAAGAACAACGTGTAGACGTTCATGCTCGAGAAGACGAGTATAAGGATAATCGAGGCGGCGAAGACCAGCAACATGCGCAACCGTGGACCGTTCATGCTCTCCCCAACCTCATCGCCCTGACTATACTGGCGGTCGTGTCAGCAGGGCCTATCCGGAGGTACGATGCCCCCGCCCTTCTCAGTTTCGACTCCAGCTCGATGTGCCCCATCAAATCCTCGTAGAGCTTCTCCACCTCTGGGGCGTCCAGCGGTCGGTCTCTATCCCTGTACCAGTCGCCGCACAAGTGAAGGACAAGCATCTTGCTGCCCTTCCTGCCGCAGAACCTCGCGCCCGAGAGTATCGCGTCCCTCGACGAGAGCATGTCAGTGATGACTATCATCATCAGCTTCTTGCCGACGGTCTTGGTCAACAGGTTGCGAACGACCCCGTCGAAGCCTATCCCAGACGAGCGCTCGACCGTGGTCCTTCCAAGGGAACGCACGATCGACAGGAACTTCTCGGCCTCGGCCGGGCTCGCCTCCACGATCGGAGGCTCAGGCGGGACGACTGCCTCGGGGTCCTCCTCAGTAGCAGGCCCCG
>DUGQ01000222.1:1070-13094 GCA_013331315.1 Thermoplasmata archaeon | reverse complement strand
GAGCGGTCGAAGCAGTCGTTCGCCTCCATGAACGACTCCATCCCGACGTACAGCTGCCCCAGCCTGAACCATGCGACCGAGTCTTCGGGGTCTATCTCCAGAGCCTTGAGGTAGGACCTGACCGCCTCCTGCTTCTCCCCCGCGGCCTCCGCCGCCTTGGCCCTGCTGGTCCATAGGTCCCTGTCCGTCGCCCCGTGCTTTATGGCCTCGTCGAAGCACCCGAGCGCCTCGGATATCCTGTTGAGCTTGAGAAGTGCCATCCCCATGTATTTCAGGGCGCCGATGTCGTTCGGGGCGTATCTCCTGGCCTCGTTGAAGGCCTCGAGGCTGTCCTCGAACCTGCCCGTCGCGGCGAGCGCTCTTCCCAGGTCCGTGTGGAAGGCGGGGACCGTGGGAAGGATCTCGATCGCCTTCTTGAAGTCCCCGAGCGCCTCGTCGAACCGCCTGAGCTCCAGATAGGCCTTCCCGCGGTTGTCGAGGATGAACGGCTGGTTGGGGTCGAGCTTGAGCGCGAGCTCGAGCGCCTCGGCCGCCTGAGCGGCCTTGCCCATGTCCAGCAGGAGGGCGCCCTTCCGGTTCCACAGGAACAGGTCTTTCTGGTCCAGTTGAAGCGCGCGCTCGTAGCTGGCCAACGCCTCGTCCTGCCTTCCGAGCTTCTCGAGCGCCCCCGCCTTGTCGGCGAGAGCCGGCTTGCTCTTGGGGGCAAGCTCGAGGATCCTGTTGCACACGTCGACGATGCCCTCGTTCTCGTCCAGCTCCTTGAGGGCGAGCTTCTTCAGCTCGAGCACGTCGATGTCGTCAGCGTCAATGCCGAGCGCCTTGTTGAAAGAGAACAACGCGTCACTGGCGTTCTTCAGGGCTAGCGCCGCGTTGCCCCTGTCGACGTACGCCACCTTGTCCTTGGGGGACAGTGCGATAATCTCGTCGCAGGTCTGAATCACCTCGACGTGACGTTTGAGGGCCTTTAGGGTCTCCTTCTTCTTGACAAGCACGACGAGGTCCTTGGGAGAGACCGCAAGGGCCGTGTTGTAGGCCTTGAGAGCGTCGTCGTCGCGCCCGAGCTTCGACAGGAGCTCACCCTCCTTCACGAGGAGTTCGACGGCGCCCGGGCTCAGCTTGATGGCCTGACGCAGAGTCGAATGAGCCTCCTCGAATCGCTCGAGCCACTCGAGCGCCTCCGACTTGAGGACGATCGCCTCGACGTCCTGTGGCTTGGCCTTCAGGAGGTCATCGTACCTGCCCAGCGCCTCCTCGTACCTCTTGAGCCTGACCAACGTCCTTCCCAACTGCTTCACGGTCTCGGCGTCCGTCGGCTCTATCGAGACGGCCTTCTCGAACGCCTTCGCGGCGTCCTTGAAGTCATCCGAGGAATAGGACGCCCTGCCCCTGAGCCTCCAGAGCGGAGCGCTCTCGGGACTCGCGGAGAGCCCCTGCTTGGCGTAGTCAATCGCTTCCTTCGGCTTGCCTGACCGCAGGAACAGAGCCGAGATGTTGTAGAAGACATCGGGGTTCTTGGGATCGTGCTTGAGCGCGAGGAGGTACGCCGCGAGAGCCTCCTCGACCTTCTCGAGCCTGTCGAGGGCGACGGCCTTGTCGAAGTGGGCGGACTTGTTGGACGAGTCTATGGAGATGATCCTGTCGCATATCCTAACCACCTCGGCGTCCTTCTGCGTCTGCTTGTACGCCTCCTTGAGGCTCTCGAGTATCGGGCCGGGGTTCGGAGTTATCTTCAGCGCCTTCTCGAGGGTCTTGACGGCGTCGTGCACCTTCTGGACCTTCATCTGGGCGATGCCCTTGTCGTGCATGGTCTGGTAGTCGTTCGGGTCCGCCGCGAGCATCTTGCCCGTCCATGCGACGACCTCCGCGTGCATCCCGAGTCTTATCAGGCACTGCTTCTTCAGCTTCATCGCGTGCCTGTTGGATGGCGCGATGTTAAGTGAGGCGTCCACGAAAGTGAGCGCCTCCTGGTACCTCTCGAGCTCGAACAGCGCCCCCGCCTTGTCGGCGATCGTCTCATGGTCCTTCGGGTTGAGGAGCATTATCCTCTCGCAGACGGGTATGACGTCCTCGTACCTCTTCGCCTTCTGGAGTGTCTTCTTCTTGTTCCCGAGGATGTTCAGGTCGCTGTCGTGGATCGCGAGGNNCGATCGCTTCGTCCAGCTGGTCCAGCTCCTCCTGCACCACCCCGAGCTCGTTCCAGAGCGTCGAGCTCGAGTCGTCCAACTCGACCGCGCGTTTGAAGCTCGCAAGGGCTCCCTCGCGGTCGCCCAGCTTGTGCTGTATCCTGCCGATGTTGTCCAGTATGAATGCGTCCTTCGGGTCTATCTTCAACGCCTTGGTCAGGGTCTTTATGGCCTCCTCCCCTTCCCCCTTGAAGTTGAGTGCCGCGCCCTTGCCTATCCAGAGGTCTTTGTCCTTCGGCGCGATCTCAATACCGCTGTCGTAGACCTCCACGGCGTCCGAGTACCTCTCGAGTCTGCCGAGCGCGGTGGCCTTGGCCTTGATCGTCTCCAGATCCTTGGGCTCGTGTGCCAGGATCTTGTCGTAGTGTGATATGCTGTCGGGTTTCAGCTCCACCACTCGTCTGTAACTCGATATCGCGTCGGATATCTCGTCGAGCTCCTCCTGAGCGTCCCCGAGCATCGACCAGTAGGCGGACGATGTCGGGACCTCGTGCACGGCTTTCTTGTGCCACGATATCGCCTCGTCGCCTTCGCCGAGCCTCAGCGACGCCCGCCCCAGCGCTACCATCGCCTCGGCGTTCTTCGGACCGAGCTGAAGCGCCTCCTTCGCGAAGTCCTTGGCGACTGGATGGTTCCCAAGGTCCACAAGTCTCATGCTGACGCCCGAGAAGAGCCTGGAGAACTCCGAGCGCATCTTCTCGATGAACGGGCGGTTCTCCTTCAGGACGGCGGTGAGCCTCTGCAGCTCCGCGAGAGCTTCGCTCCTCCTGCCTGCCTTGATGAGTGCGTCGATCTTCCCCAAGTCCTTGTTCGCCTTGGTCAGCAGCTTCTTCTCCTTGTTGAGAAGCGAGTCGAGGATCCCCAATTCGAATTCACCTTGCTGGGACGAGTTAATGAATTGTCTTCATAAATTACTTTCCAGCATCGAGAAAGGGTCGACGGAGCGGCTCTGAGCGTCGTGAGTCGTGTGTGTCTGACGGTAGATGACGAGACGATATCGGTGGTTTCAATGCCCCGTCTACATCCAGAAGTGCCATATGTGCGCCTACGCACGCATGGCGTGACTGTCCTCGGTCTGACGTTGTCATGAGCACTTAGGTCGGAGTAGCCAAACTTTATATAATATGAACAGATATACGGGAATTCAGCTGACGAAATGTCAGACAAACCGCTTGGATGGGATGCGATGCTGAACAGGAAGGCTGTGCAGGCCGCGGCGCGGAACGCTGAGGCGATCGACTGGGTCCGCTCTCACACGATAGGGGATTTAGAGTCTCTCGCCGGTGAGATGAAGACTCGGGGTGAAGATGTCCACGACATCGACGATCTACTGAGTGACCTCAGGGAGATCGAGACGAGCCTTTGCATGGAGACGGAGCCTGTCCCAACAGCGTGTGAGTGAGCATGGAACAACAAGACACGGGTAGGTGTTCAGAGATGAGAACTAAGATACTGAGAAGAACGGCTAGGTACGTGCCAGAGACCGACATGATCACATACAAGGACAGCAGACGTTCGCTGAACTTCCGCCCACATTGTTTCGTCCAGTCCCTCGCTCTTGTGGAGTCGAGGAGATTCGACGAGGCAATCGCACTAGCACATGCCTCCTACTCTGGAGATGAGTTGTAGGTCCCCTCGTGCAGTCACGGAACGGTGACGCGTACCAGGCCAGACTCATGGGATGAGGAAGTGCAGGTGCCGGGATTCGAACCCGGGCCGTTGGCTTTCATCCCTCTCCATTTTTAATTCCATGGAGGAGCTGGAAGGCCAAAATCCTAACCAGACTAGATTACACCTGCCTGCCGATGGGCGAAGTAAACCGTAGTCTGATAAATACGTTTCTTCTCACGCCGACTCGGACTGAGGCGCCGTGGCTTCCTTGTCTCCGGGTAGGTCTGAAACGCGCTCCTTCCATTTGGCGTTCGAACAGGATGAGATGCCATCTTGGCTCTCATCGCATCCAGTTCGCCGACAGAATCGGCGTCGGGGCGGCGAAAAGGTAGAAATAGGGTCAGTCAGTATCATCCAATCCAGACGACTGTGATTCCCATGAGTTCCGCCATCAGATCTTCGGCCGTCGTCGTCGCTCTTGTCGTGACCGTCCTGGCGCTCGCCTGCGTCGCGAGCGCTGATGTCGTCTCCTCAGCCGCTTCCGCACACGCTGATGACGCGTCGGCTGCCTCGGTGACCTACTCTTACCACAAGATGACCTATGCCGAGATGTCGACGCTCAGGAGTCAATTCGGCACGAAGGACCCCGCTGCGGACTACAACGTTCTGGTGGACGGACGCGGAACCGGGCTGTCGCCCCCGTCAGCCGAGTCTTGGTCCTCCATGGTGGGAAGCGTCAATGTCCTGGACTCCGTCGAGACGGATCTCTCATCCATCCCCGCGTCGCTCGATCTGTCGACGAGTCCGTCATTCCCCATCGTAGGGGATCAGGCCGCTCAGCCCTCGTGTGCCGCATGGGCTGCGACTTACTACGCCTACGGCTTCGCAGAGGCCAAGGACCTGGAATGGACCGATGCGAAGACCGGATCGCCGGACCAGCTCGTGTCTCCCGCGTGGACGTACAGCAGGGTGAACGGAGGGCGCGACTCCGGGTCTATGATGGACGAGAACATGTTCGTCATTCGTGATTGGGGCGTCTCCACTCTTGCGGCGATGCCTTACGACGACTCCGAGTACCTCGACTGGGGTTCACCTTCCGCCTTCAGGGAGGCGCCACAGCACAGGGCGCAGGAGGTGTTCTACATCGACTACTCGGGCGCGACGACGATAGATGAGATAAAGGCTATCGTGTCCGAAGGCACGCTCGTCACGTTCGGCATTGACGCGAACCAGTATCTGCCTGGCTTCGCGGACGACAACTACATCGTCTCGTCCCTTGAGTACTCCTCCGCCAGCCTCAACCACGCGCAGACGATAGTCGGCTTCGACGATTCAGTCGCGGACGACGGGGACGAGGGAGCGTTCAGGGTGGTGAACTCGTGGGGCTCCGATTGGGGCGACGAAGGCTACTACTGGATGACATACGACACCATACTCGAGCTGGGCGAGATGAACGCGCTGTACCTGAACTACCTATCCGACATTCCTGATTACTCACCTGAGCTCGTTGCGGTCTGGCATTTCAACAACGCCCCGTCAAGAAGCGCGGACCTGGAGGTGGGGATCGGCTCAGAGGCGTCGAAGAGCCCGTTCTTCGTGGAGGACAGGAGCGCCTCACACACGTACCCGACCTACATGTGCCTGGACGTGACCGAGTTCTCCGACGAGTACGCCTCTTCCGACGAGCCCTTCTACCTGGACATCGGCTCGTCCTCTTCGAAGGGAGTGATATCGTCGTTCAAGGTGGAGGAGCACGCCTCCCCCTTCATACCTGGGAGCGCCGAGCGGACATCGGCTCAGTCGGGGGATGTGCCGAAGACCACCCCGGGAGTAGTGACGGTGAGCCTGCCTCGGTACGACCCGCTCACCGATGAGGACGCGCTCGATGCGGCAGATCTGACTGTTCTATCGATGTCTGAGGTCGAGTGGGTCGGTGTCGCCGACGGCTCGGCGGTGGGCGGCGACTCCCTGCAGAGCGGAGACGTAGGGGACGGGGAGACGTCTATGTTCGCCCTGTCCGTGACCGGGCCTCTCACGCTCTCGTTCAAGTGGAGGATATCGTCCGAATCAGGCGGGGACGTGTTGTCGTTCGAGGTACTGGAGACGGGAGTCGGCGACGCGATCAGTGGCGACCACGCCTGGTCGGATTGCGAGTTCGAGGTGGGCGACGGATCGCACACGTTGATCTGGAGTTACTCGAAGGACTCCGATACCAGCGGGCTTGATGACACAGCATGGCTCGACTCGATCACCCTGTCGACGTCTCTCATCGACTTCTCCTTGGATGACGTCTACCGGACCGTGACAGGCCAATCCCTGACTGTCACCCCTCAGAATGTGTTCAACCCGTCGTCGGCCGAGCTGTGGTTCTGGTACGATTGGGGTGACGACACCCCCGTGGATACAGGGGACCCCGAGGGGGATTACTCGGCATCTCACGCGTACGTGTCACCCGGGGTCTACGAGTTGGCCGTGACCATGGAGGATGACAGTTCGAACAGCGTCATCAGATCGGCCCAGGTCCAGGTGGACGACACGAACCTGAGGCCGTCCATCCTCTCCCTAGCCATTTCTCCCGCCGCCGAGTACTACGAGCCGTATTCATCCGTGAGGATCGAGGTCTCCGTCTCCGACGCGGAGGGTGATTCGGTGACTGTCTCGGTCTCCGTACCGTCGGTCGACGCGACGATGGAGCAGACGAGATCCGTGGATCCGCTCACGACCACCCTGTTCTCGTTCGACTACGACTGCCCGTCAGGCAGCGAGACACCCTACGATGTGGTTGCCGTGGCGGAGGATGACGCGGAGCACCTGGGATCCGCCGCGTGGGACAGCGAGAACGTTGCGCTGCTGGTCAACTCGCCGCCTTCTTCCGTCGTCACCGTGGATATCGAATCCGCCGCCACTGGCGAAGTCATGACGTTCGACGCCTCTGGGTCGTCGGACGCCGAGACGGACCCGGGAGGGCTCGAGTTCCGGTGGGACTGGGAGGGCGATGGCGAGTGGGACACGGACTGGTCGGCTGAGTCCAGCGCCGCGCACTGCTACCAGGCGCCGGGCGAATACGAGGCTACGGTCGAGGTGAGGGACGGAAACGGGCTCTCCTCCACTTCCTCGCTGGGCGTGACGGTGACCGGCGAACCTATCCCGGAGTTCTCAGCGGTCTTGTTGCCAGTGGTCGCGGTACTGTTGATGTTTGCGGTGTTCGTGGCGGCTCGGCGCTCGAGACGCTGATATGGTGCCCGTGTCGAACCGACCCCACCTCCCCCGCTGACGTGGACGTCTCTGTGGGGTGATGGGCGCGATACGGCTAATCGAGCGTGCAACTACGAGGCCCTCGAGATGTTTCTTCCAGGTTCTGTGGCGGCTTCATCACTTCGTCCGGCCTGATGATAGAGTCGTACAAGGAATTCCAGTTCCCAGAAGAGGATCGGACGGGCTCCCTCAACACGCGCTACGCGGTCGCCCGAGGCCTAGTCCAGTGGGACGGTCACGGCCGAGTACTCCATACGGCAGTCCGGAGTCTCGTTGTCCCCTTCCCCGCAATACGTCCAGGTGCAACAGCACGGCAGGTCCACCGTGGCGTCGTCCGCAAGCACGCCGTCGACGGGTATGTAGTCGATGATCTCGAAGTCGGTCACGTTGTTGTTGTCCATGTCCCAGACGTCGTAGACGAGTATCGAGAACCGGATGGACTTCGAGTCGTCGGCGAGGTCGAAGTCCGCGACGAAGAACGACTCCAGCCGCTCCACGCACGAGAAGACCTCGCTCTGGGCGAAGACGTCGAACTCTCCGTCGCAGTCCGTGTCCAGTCTGATCTCGAACCAGGCGTCCGGGCAGTACTTGATGCGGTTGTACTCCGAGGAGTACCCCTCGAACTCGAACTTGATCAGGCTCACCCTGATGCCCCCGTTGCCCTCGTCAAGGAAATCCGAGACGTCACCTATGCCGTCGTTGTCGGAGTCCATCGCCTCCAATGGGTCGTCTGGGAAGGCGTCGCTCTTGTCACCTACGCCATCTCCGTCAGAGTCGCTCCATTCGAGTGGGTCGACCGGGAACTTGTCGGAGGTGTCGGAAACGCCGTCCCCGTCTATGTCCGATATGGAGGCTAGCGGCGACATCGCCGGGCTGGTCATCACGAATGCGAGGAGCAGGACGGACACCACGAGTAGCGCGGCTGACGCAGCATCTGTATCGCGTCTTCTGAGAACGTCGAGCAAGTGCTCCAAGCCTCCCCCGTCGTGGACCTCTAGGATATCATTCCGCCCCTGCTCTAAAATCCTTTTGCGCACATTTGCAGATACGTTTAAATACTGTTGCGCTTCGGCCCGGGTCTGTCAAGTCAGGACTGACCCCCGACTCACGTCCTTCGGACGCACTGTTTGGGGAAGTGTAAAATATCGAGCAGCATTCTTACGCCCTCGTGGTCAGAAGAACTGCTGGATTCTACTTCTCCGCTGGGGCCGTCTTCGTGTCCACCCTGGTCATCCTGGCCGTCCTCAGCTCCTCCATCCCGGCAGAGGGGTCGCTCTCGTTCGACCTGTCCAGGGGTCGCTGGATTGTTGTGGTCGCGGCCGCAGCCGTCTCATTCGTCTCCGCCGCGATTATGTACCGGTACGCAAAGGAGGGACGCCCCGCGGAACCTTCTCCCGAGACGGTCGCCGATCCTGGGCAGTCCGACGCCGAATCCGAGGGCGAGACCGCCGCGGTCGACGAAGAGGCGGTCCTGGCATCCTTGCCAGAGGACGAGCAGAAGCTGTACCAGATGATCAGCGAGGCCGGGGGCGAGCTCCTGCAGATGCACATCGTCTCTTCGGGCATATTCTCGAAGGCCAAGGTCACCAGGCTGCTCGACAAGCTCGAGGGACGAGGCCTGGTCGTCCGCGAGAGACACGGCATGACCAACCGGGTCAGGATACTCAGGTAGTCAGTTTTCGTACAACGCGCCGCGGAGAGCGTCTGTAGCCGGGCAGATGAAACCGGTTTCAGGCGAGGAAATACGACCTATTTCAGCCCTCTATCAATCCCAAAGTCAGTGGACAACATACATTGATCTTGGATAGGGGGAGTTGATGGTTTGAGAACTAGGTGGAAATGGCCACTGCTGATCGCAGCAGTTTGTTGTATGGCTGTCCCGGCGAGCAGCTTGACCGCTGTAGCGGACCCAGAGCCCGCCGATTGGGCAGTCTATATGTACTTCGGAGCGGACAACGATCTATACCAGGCGACTGAGTTCTGCGTCGAGCAGACGCTGAAGGCATTGGACCTCACCGACGCGGATTCCGCGAGCGTCTCGGTTGTCGCGCTCGTCGACGGCCCGAAGAGCGGCGACACGAAGGTCTACGAGCTGACGAAGGACGGCCGGGAGGACCTGACGAGCACTGCCCTCGGGTCGGGTAACGCGGAGCGCACGATGACCGATCCCGAGACGATGGTGGAGTTCCTCGAGTTCGCATTGGGGGAGTATCCCGGGGACAACACGATGCTCGTCCTGAAGAACGGCCACGCGTGGTGCGGTATATGTCAGGACAACGACAACGTCGGCAACGAGGACCTCCTCATGCCGATCGATGGCCTGAGGGCCGCGCTCGAGGCCGTCTACGGGGAGGTGGAGGGCTCGTGGTTGGACGTCCTCGTCTTCGACGGCGACAACATGGGCTCAATCGAGGTCGCCTATGAGCTCCGCGAGGTGACGGACTACTTCGTCGGCTCGCAGCAGCAAGTCCCGCTGGAGGGGATGCCGTACTGCATGTTCATGACCGACCTTGTGAACGAGCCGTCGATGTCGCCCGAAGCCGCGTGCGTGCGAATGGTCGAGGACTACGTGCTGTACTACAACAACACGGAGGGGAAGAAGCCGATCTATGACAAGCTGATATCCAACTCGCAGATGTCCGTCACTGCCGCGGCCTTCCGAATGGGAGAGGGAGGCGAGAAGTTGGAGGCGGTCGTGAACTCGTTCGACAGCTTCCTGAAGTACATGCTGTACGGCGAAGTACCCAGTGATGTCGTCGAAGCCGCCGAGGCAAATGGCATAGACGTGGACGCCAAGCTCGACCAGTGGTACTATCCTGACGGCGAAGAGGAGGTGTGGTCCTGGATACCGCTGAACCGGAACAACATATCCTCATCGAGGGACAAGGCGCTCATCGGCAAGATGAACGACCAACAGGGTTACGAGTGGCTCCCGGACGCCTACACTTGGCTTTGGAGCATGTCGGCCCTCACGAACTACGACGCCTACGGTGACCCCGACCCGCCGAGCGGGGACGTGACCGAGATACCTGACCTGGTGGAGCTGAAGGACCCGCTCGTCAGGTTGCTGCTCGAGGATTTCATGGAGAAGTTCGGGTACGAGGAACCTGGCATCTACAGGGGCGTGTTCGACGCCAGCATGATCAGCCAAGACGGTGCTCTCGTTTGGCTGTCCCAGTGCCAGATCTTGAACCGCTCGGGTAACTCGTTCCCGCACGGCCTGAACATATGGTTCCCGCCATCCTGGCTCCAGTGGGACGACCTCGACGAGTGGAGTGACATGACCCGGACCAGGTCGTATCTCTACTACGGCTGCGAGGTCCCTGATGGTAACCAGCTCGAGGGTGTGATACTCCCAGCGGAGTACTACTGTATCGACTCTCCGATGGCGTACGACGAGATCGGGCTCGACTTCACCTCCAGCACCGAGTGGATGGACTTCTTCGAGGTGTACTTGGACTCGAGATGGCTCATCTACGGCTATCCGGACGGCCCCAGAGGGTCGCCTGGCTGAGGTTGAGCGAGACCGTGCCTGCATCTGGCAGGTGTTCCTCGCGGGTCGTGGGTGGCTCCCGACAAGAGCCCACGGGGAACACCTAAACCCTTTCTCGGTTTCATTTCTCGATGGCGGCGTCGCAGGACGCCGCTCCGGCTTCTTGCCTGAGAACGAAGATGCCACGCTGTCCTAGGATCCACTCACTCACGAGTGAAACACGCCATACTCGGGGGCGACGCCCAGCGAGGGAGCGGTACTTTCCGTGTGCCCCTCGGTGAGGAGTACTCCGAGCGTGAACATGACGACACACAGGGCGCCTATGACAACTAGCACAAGCCTGTTCTCTGAAGCGCTCGAGCGTTCAAGTCCGATTCCAGCAGCCGAAGCAGCGGCTCCCGTCGCGTACGGATACGTCGCCGCCCCCGTTATCACATCGCGCGTGACCGCGCCGAGGACGAAGGCCGCGATGCCAGCAACGACACTCAGCGCAATCTGTAGGACTCTCTGCCTGCTGCGTATCCTCTTCAGCCTGGCGACCTCCCGTTTGCTGACGAGGCCGTTCCGCCGAATGGCTGAGCTGTTCACGCCATTTCCTCCACACGTCTAGGAATGGCGTCGGCGTCATATCCTCTTTCCGTTCCGGTTGACTCATGTGTCAACGCACCCTCGGACTCTCAGTCTGAAACGACGGAAGGAGGGGTGAGTTCGCGGGCTTCTCCCTGACGGTCGGCCTCCTCACAATCCTCTCTTCTCGTCCCACTCCGCCTTCAACTCTTCCCAGTCGGACCTGAGCATCGAGAACAGGGCATCGTCGGCGAAGTTGCCGAACTCGTCGAAGTAGCGCTGTCTGAGGACGCCCTCCTTCTTGAACCCGAGGTTCTTTATCATCCTGATGGAACGCTTGTTCCTGGGCATGATGAACACCTCGATCCGGTTGAGCTCCATCTTCTCGAAGCCGAAGTCGATGACCGCCATCATCGCCTCTGTCATTATCCCCTCGCCCCAGTGCTGCTTCTCAAGGTCGTAGCCCATCTCAGCCTGGTAGCTCGCCGAAGGAGACCATTTGTAGTAACCGAGAGTGCCGATGGGCCGTTCGTCGCCCTTTAGCGTTATGATCCATCGGAACCCCCGCCTCTTCTGGNNCCACCGCCATGTTGCGTGGGCCGGGTTCTCCTCCTCCCCAGACCATCTCTGGCTTGTTGAAGTACTCATAGAACCATTCCACGTCCCTCATCTTCGGCTGCCTTAGTACGAGTCGTCTGGTGCTTATCACCGGGAACTTGCTGAAAGCGGTCCTTCTGTTTATTGTGAGCCCCTCCTAGATGTGTTGACGATTCCTGCAGACCAGTCGCATAATACGTCATATTCTTTGTGGTGTCTGATTAGGGCGCCTCTGAGAGGCAATGCGGTTCAACGCCATCTATCGTGGATTGAGAAGAGAGCCAGTGTCTTAGGAGTGGGGTAGGTCGGATTTGAACC
>DUGQ01000222.1:0-1032 GCA_013331315.1 Thermoplasmata archaeon | reverse complement strand
ATCATACCAAGCTAGACCACTACCCCTCTGTGGGTCGGGCGTCTGGTGATAGAAAAGGGGTATTATATATGCATGTGGTCTGGGTAGTGGAGCGACTCCTACGTGTCGTCGAGGGCTGGCCTGTGCCGCCCTCCCAATGCGCCCCCGTTGCCCTTTCCACGATTCTGCGCGGTGACCACCCAGACGCCCGGTGATTCGACGCACTTCGACTTTTGCCGGTGGTGAGATACGGCAGTTTTAAATACCGGCAAAAGCCTGCGTCACTCATGCGAGACCAGGTTAGGGAGAAGATCGCGGGAGAGATATGCCTCTCTGAGGAGCCTGGCAGGACGATTCGCAAGTGGAGGGAGCAGTTCTCCATATCGCAGCAGGATCTTTCTAGGCATCTGGGGGTCTCCCCGTCCGTTATCAGCGACTACGAGGCTGGACGGAGGAAGTCCCCGGGGATCGCAACTGTCAGGAAGATAGTCGACGCCTTCATAGACATCGACGAGCGGACCGGGGGCAACGTGCTGAAGCAGTACTCCCTCGCGGGGAAGACCGACTCGATAATATCGATCAAGGAGTTCTCGGCCGAGATACTCGCTCCGGAACTCGTCGAGAAGATAGACGGCGAGAACCTGACGCCTGCAATCCCACTCGACAAGCACATACACGGCTACACGGTGATCGACAGCGTCAGGGCCATCACCACCCTGAGCTCCTTCGACTACCTCAAGATATACGGATGGAGCAGCCAGAGGGCCCTCGTGTTCACCGGCGTGAGGTTCGGCCGTTCACCCATGATCGCGATAAGGGCGCACCCTCTTAAGCCCGCCCTGGTCGTGTATCAGAAGCCTGAGCACGTGGACGAGCTCGCCATCAGGCTGGCGGAGCTCGAGGGAATACCGCTCATCAAGACGACTTTGGCCATCGGCGAACTCGTTGACAGTCTGCAGACACTCGGGTGATACCCCAAGAGAAGGTGAGTTCAGTGAAGGGAGTAGGAATTGTTAGCTACGGCGCTTATGTGCCGCATTTCAGGATAACCCC
>DUGQ01000136.1 GCA_013331315.1 Thermoplasmata archaeon | reverse complement strand
CCAGAAGGAGATATACAACGCCGCCAGGAGCGGAGGGACGACCCTTCCCGACATGGCTCGGGCCGCGCAGTTCAGCGAGCTGAGCACGACCGTCGGCACTAGATGGGCCGACTCGATCGTGACGGGCTATACGGCTCGCGATACCGGTTACGCAGGGTTCTACTACGCATCCGATGAGCCGTGGCTGGACGAGATGAAGCAAATACTAGCCCAGGGATATCCGGTGATCGTCCTAGTGTACTGGTTGCCTGAGTGGTACAGCGGTGACCACTACCGGGTCGTGGTGGGCTACGACGACACCAAGGGCGTGCTTCTGATCAACGACGGCTGGTCGCGCGAGTTCAAGATGGACCAGGACTACCAGGGCTCGACATCACAGTCCGCCAGCGAGAACGCTTGGGACGACGACTTCGTCCCCCTCGAGTGGACCTACGAGGACTTCCTCGACACATGGACCTGCGACACCACGATCTGGGGTGTGCCCGGGAAGATGTACGGAGGGGTCTTCGTGACCCCGTGGGAGGTCGACATTAGCGCTCCGTCGACTGTCGCCCCTGGCGAGAAGTTCACGGTCTCCGCGAAGATAACCTATCCTTGCCTGGAACCGTTCGGCTCGGAGGTCTTCCCGACGTTCCCCGCAGACAGCTTCTCTGCTGTTCTCGAAGCGGCGACGGGCCTGAATGTCTGCAATNNAGATGTGCGCCTGCCAGAAAGAGGGCGTGTACACATTCGACATCAGCGCCAGCGGCCTTGTCGGAGGCTCGCTCGAGCCGTGGAAGGACTATCCAGCCTACGACTTCGTGGATATGATCGGCGGGGCGGCCTCGTTCTCGGTAGAGGTGGCCGCGTAAGTTTCGAACGGACCTAGAAGTCATCCGAACAAGGAGGAACTAGGCGGGCCTGAGCGGAGCCGATAGGCAGGAGCGCCCGTAACATCCGTCGAGGATGTTATCTGCCCCTTCCGCCATCTCCGGCCGAGGTAGAAGGCGAGGGTGGCACATATGACACAAGTTCCTGCGGATGACGGTCTCTCCATGCCCGCTGAATGGTCGCAACACAGGTTCACCCTCGTCTCCTGGCCGTGCAGGCCGAAATCTTGGAAGGGGCACATCGAGCCTGCCAAGAAGGACTACGTCGGCGTTATCAGGTCGGTGCTCGAGTTCGAGAAGGTCGTCGTCCTGGCCGATCCCTCGACAATCGATGAGGCAAAGTCAAAGGTCCCGGGCGAAGCCGATATCGTGGAGGTCGAGCTCGACGACTCGTGGATACGGGACAACGGCCCGATCGGCATATCCTCCCCCGGAGGAGACGCGGCCCTCGTCGACTTTCGGTTCAATGCCTGGGGCAACAAGTCCACCTACTCGAAGGACGACGCGGTGCCCGCGTTCCTTGCCGAGAGGTTCGGGATGAGACGCTACAGCTCTACGATGGTCCTTGAGGGAGGGGCGATATCGGTCGACGGCCATGGGACGCTGCTGACCACCGAGCAGTGTCTGTTGAACGCCAACAGAAACCCTGACCTGACACGCGACGAGATCGTGAGGCACCTGAGAGATTACCTCGGCGTGGTCAAAGTGATATGGCTGGGTGAAGGCCAGGCGAACGACATAACCGACGGCCACGTCGACGGCGTCGCCGGGTTCTTCGCCCCGGGGAAGATAATGATGGCCTGCACCAAGGACGAATCTGACCCCAACTATGCCGTGCTTCGTAGCAACAGGGAGCGGCTCGAGTCAGAGACCGACTCAAGGGGCAGGTCGCTCGAGGTCATGGATATCGTCCAACCCAGACCTATGATGGTCGAGGATGTGGTGGTCTCCCCAGGATATATCAACCACTATGTGGTCAACGGGGGCGTGGTCGCGCCTTCTTTTGGCATCCCAGAAGACCGGTCGGCTTTGGAAACCCTCCAGTCTGCGTACCCGAACAGGGAGGTCGTGTCCACCTCCGCGAGGTACCTCGAGACCGGGGGCGGGGGAATCCACTGCATAACCCAGCAGGTCCCTTGATGCTGAAGTCGCTTGGCGGAGCGGCTGGGAAGATCCACTGCGGAGTCGGAGATGTCAGCGTGTCACGACTTCCTCGAACACCGGTATCTCNNCATGGGTTATGTGGGTCCAGGTGCGGATCGTGGTGTCCTTGCCGTCCATCCGTCCTTTGACCTCTGTCAGCACGCACGCCCTTCCTTTGATCTTCCCGCTTAGTGAGTCCGGTCTCGGCATCGCAGCGACGACCACGTCGAAAGGCCTGACCTTCATACCGTTGACCTTCAGAGGCTTCGTTTCCGTCAGCCCCAGCCTCCTGAGGAACTTCACCGTCTCGACGAACTTCTCGTCGAGGGTGATCCTGAAATCGACGAAACCGACTGGCTTGCCGAGGAACTGGGGTACCAGCTCGCTCTCCTCGTGGTCCGTCCTGTACACCTTCTGCCTCCCGACAGGGTCCGGGAACTCATACACCTCGGAATCTTCGAGTGCGGGGCTCCTCTTGAACTGGTTGTCCTCCCAGTAGAGCGGGTCCCTGAGCACCTCCTCCATCATCGCCTGGGGCGAGAAGTAGGTGGCGAACTCATACCCTTCAAGGGATCCAGTGTCCGCGTCCCTGACCTTGACGTGCTCGACCGATTCCATCCGGTCGGCGGCGCGCCTCGCGAACAGGTTGGACGCCCCGGGGTCAATGCC
>DUGQ01000096.1 GCA_013331315.1 Thermoplasmata archaeon | reverse complement strand
TGCTGATCGCCACCGATGTGGCGGCCAGGGGGCTTGACATCGAGGACGTGACGCACGTCGTCAACTACGACATACCCGAGAACCCCGAGGACTACATACACAGGATCGGCAGGACCGCGCGGGCCGGCAAGGAGGGGCGGGCGATAACCTTCGTCTCCAAGGAGGAGCAGCACCTCGTGAAGGCCATAGAGGGCTTCGGGAGGACGCACATACTGGAGAAGGACGTGCCGACGACCAAGGGGAGGGACACCGTACGAAGGCAGTTGGACTTCGACGAGTTCGCGGACCATTTCGGCATGGTCCTGTTCGAAATCAACGTCGGGAGCAAGGACGGCGTCGACCAGTTCGGGCTCCTGCAGTTCATGGAGCGCAAGGCCGGGATAAGGGAGACCCTGGTAGGAAGGATCGATATAGGCGACATCCGCAGCACGCTCGAGATACACAAGAGCGTCGCGTTCAGGGCGATGAAGGACCTTCCCAAGTTCAAGCTCAGCGGCAGGACGATCGACGTCCGCCTGGTGAGGGACAAGACTAGGCGTTGACGGCTCGGTTTATCTCTTCGGCCTTCACGTGCCCGACGACCTTGACCTGACAATCATTGATGCCCTCGACCAGGAGCACTGCGTCGCGGATCGACTTCGCGAGCTCGACTCCCACGGGGCAGAACGGGCTCGTGGGCATGAACGTGAGTGTCACGACGGAGCCGTCCTTGACATCGAGCTCAGAGATGAGGCCCATGTCGTAGACGTTCATACCCGTGTGAGGGTCGACCACGGTCTTCAGGGCGGATATGATGGTGTCCTTCTGGTCCATGTCCAGGTAGGCATCTCAATTACAGTATTATAACCTGTCGAGTTCGCGCTGTCGCCTGGTTCTATCGGTAGACGAGCACGGATAACCCGTTGACCGACAGATGCTCGAGCTCTCCCTTGTCGGACTCAAGGCGCCTCTCCACCTCGTAGTGCTCCGGCTGCAGCTCGACCATCTTCCCGTCCGCGATCTCGAGTTCGATCACGCCGTCCTTGAACCGGAGCTCGGAAGGGTCCTTGGAGGCGAGATTGGCGGATATCTGCTTCGCGTCGGACTTGAATGTCGGACCCACTAGACTGTGGACGGGTTTGACGCGCACGATCGTCTCCTTCAGAGAGACCGCGGCCCTCACCTCCAGCTCGCCCGCCTTGACGGTCGCGCGGACGTCCTCCTCGGAACCCAACATCAAGTCGGAGGCGGACTCGCCTACGATCTCCACCCTGGCGATCTCGGAATTGAGAGAGACCCCCTTCGCGGACTTCCACGAGCGTATGGCAGCGACTATCGCCTTCGCGGTCTCACCTTTTCTCTCGGCGTAATCGTCCACTTCGGGCGCTTCCGGCCAGTCGGACACGTGAATGCTCACCGGGTCCTCGAACTTCTTGAACGAGGTCTGGTACGCATCCTCCGCGACGTGCGGCAGGAACACGGACGTCATCTTGAGCAGGCCAAGGCCGACGGTGTAGAGCGCGTACTTCGCCCCGCCGTCGTTCTCAGAGTACGCCCTGTGCTTTACCAGCTCCACGTAATGGTCGGCGAACTCGTGCCACAGGAAGTCCTGTATCAGGGCCATAGCCCTGTCGAACTGGTATTCGTCGCACCTCTCCTCGACCTCCTTGACGAGCCTGCCGAACCTGCTCAGTATCCAGGCGTCGGTCGGACGGATATTCCCAGGAGCCTCCGGCCGGGAATCGCACGCGGAACTCACCATGCGCATGACGTTCCAGACCTTCACCGCCAGCCTGCCGCCTCTCACCAGCTCCTGCTCCTTGAACGCGTGGTCCATCCCCAGGGAGCATGTCGAGGCGTAATACCTCATGGCGTCGCCGCCGTACTTCTCCAGGAGGGGCATAGGGTCGATCACGTTCCCGGCGGACGTGTGCATCGGTCTGCCGTCGGGAGCCATGATGAATCCGTGTATCATCACGTCGTGCCAGGGCTTCTCGCCCACCAGCTGCATCTCCCTGAGTATCGTGTAGAAGGCCCATGTGCGTATGATGTCGTGGCTCTGCGGTCTGAGGCTCATAGGATAGAGCTTCGCGAACATGTCCGGGTCTCGCTCCCAGAACGCGTTGTAGAGCGGGGATATGCTGGAGTCCATCCATGTGTCGAACACGTCCGTGGAGCCCACGTACTTGCCCCCGCAGGTCTCACACTCCTCCAACCGAGGCGGGGCGACAGTCGGGTCAACGTAGCACTCGTCCTCCTCCGCGAGGAGAACATTTCCGCAGTCCTCGCACTCCCAGAGCGGTATCGCGGTCGCGAAGTACCGCTGACGGGAGACCACCCAGTCCCAGGCCAACGAGTCTATCCAGTTGCGTATCCGTATCTTCATGAACTCGGGGTGCCAATCGATCTTGTCCACCATCTCGTGCACCCTGTCCTTGAACTCAATCGTCTTGATGAACCACTGAGGCACCTTGAGGAACTCTGTGGGAGTCGAGCATCTCCAACAAACGCCGACATTCTGATCGAGGGGCTCCTGTTTCACGAGCAGGCCGGAAGTCCTCATGTCAGCTATGATCGCCTCCTTCGCCTCAGT
>DUGQ01000106.1 GCA_013331315.1 Thermoplasmata archaeon | reverse complement strand
GTCAGACAATTGTCATTATCGTTTAGTCGATATTTATACCTTTCTAGCCTTTGGCAAGGGGACGGGAAACCTCGGCAAGATGCAATTAGCTGAAGAGCATTAGGCGTCCGAGGTGTGGTTTGAGTGAAGCCTTTCGCAGATCGGTTGATGGACGCGATCGACGCGAAGGAGAGCCCTGCGTGCGTCGGCCTCGACCCGAGGCTGGACATGATGCCGCAGCATCTGAAAGAGTCGCATTCGAGGAGATCGGGCAAGACCTTCGAGGCGGTCGCCGGATGCTTCCTCGATTTCAACAAGGCGATCATCGACGCCGTCAGAGAAGAGGTCGCGGCCGTTAAGCCGCAGATGGCGTTCTATGAAGCATACGGCGTTGAGGGCGTGAGGGCGTTCAAGGAGACCGTCGACCACGCAAAGAAGCGTGGCTTGTTGGTCATAGAGGACGCCAAGAGAGGGGACATAGGGGAGACCGCGAAGGCCTACTCCGGNNGAAGGAGTCCTTCGACGTGGACGCGGTCACCGTGAACCCGTATATGGGCTTCGATGGCATCAAGCCATTCGTGGAGGACTGCGCTAGGTACGGGAAGGGGGTCTTCGTACTCGTGAAGACTTCCAATCCGTCGTCCGGACAGCTTCAGGACATGCCGACGATCCGGGACACGTCCTCGATTACCGAGCGACAGAGAGTGGCCATCGGCGACCTTGGGCTGAAACGGTTGTCGGGGGTGTCGGGGGAAGCCATCGTCATCCCGAGCTTCGCCGTGACCGCGGGGCTCGTGGACGAGTGGGGAGCGGACTGTCGGGGTGACCGAGGATACAGCAGCGTAGGGGCGGTGGTGGGCGCAACCTACCCGGAGGAAGCGATGAGGCTGCGAAGGCTCATGCCGTCGACATACTTCCTAGCTCCTGGATACGGAGCTCAGGGAGGCGGCGCGGATGACGCGGCAGCCTGCTTCAACGATGACGGGTACGGGGCGGTCGTCAGCTCCTCAAGAGCGATCACTTACGCCTACCGTGAGGGGGAGGCTGAAGGGGCGCGCCGGGAGGAGGTGTTCGATGTCGCAGCGGGAGCGGCCGCGGCCGCGATGAAGGAGAACCTGAGGTTCGCCCTGAAACGGAGCGGGAGATATCCGTGGTGATCGGACTCCGGTGGGCGGAGTCGGGACCCTAGCTGCCACGACAGGAATCATGGAAAAAGCAAAACCCGGCTCCGTTTGGAACTGCCCAACGCGGCGTTCATGGCGAGAGAGTCCCGGAGGGGAGGATCGAATGAGATCTCGGAACCGGGGTTGACATGGTCGTGCGGTTTGATGTCCTTGGCTGACCTCCGTCGGCGGCCGTATCATGTTACGAATGTAAAATGGTTCGCATTTCGCCTCTAGTGCGCAGAAGTATACAGAGGAGGCGAGAGGTGAGTATCCGAGTGGCGGCGGAAGGCCTCCGAAAACATGATTGCCGACGAAGGGATATCACGATGTTAGTGCCATGCTGGACGAGATCAGGAAGGCGGTCGAGCAATCAGCGAACAAGCTGTTCCAGGTGTCGACACCCCCAGTGAGGCTATGGCTGCTCACGGACGCGATGGGCAAGGATTCTTCTGACGCCATGGTGCAGAGGACCCTCCGCGAGTGCGAGTCGTACCCTCCGAAGGTGCGCCTGCTCAACTCGCTTCGAGAGGACGGCACGTGGCAGATATCCAAACAGCGGAAGGCGTCGGAGGACATCGGCCCAGGCCCTCCGATAGGGTGGACCTATGTCACGATGCTGAGGAACCTTCACGCGCTCGGGGACATGTTCACACGCCCGGACGAGGGCAACGTCGAGACATCGCTGGACAGGCTCCTTGGCTGGCAGAACGACGAGGGATTCATCCCAGGACCCTGGTCCGCGACCTATCCGATGCCGCACTACAACGGATACGCCCTGAGGAACCTCATACAGTTCGGGAAGGAGGACGACCAGCGGACCAGGAGGCTGACGGGGTGGCTCCAGAGCATGCAGAGGCATGACGGAGGCTGGAACATACCGTACGTCCAGGACGTGAAGTACCGCCCAGAGTACAGGCACATGAAGATGAAGGCCTTCGAGGGGCTTCTCGAGAAGGGCGAGATCCCGTCGTATGACCCGCGGGAGCACAGCGACGTCCCCAGCTGCATTTGGAGTACCATGATGGTCGTCCGTGGGCTCGCGTGGAGCAAGAGGTTGAGGGACACGAGAGAGCTGAGGATGGGGGCGGACTTCTTCCTGGATCGGTTCTTCAAACGTAACCACCACCCTTCGCTGTTGCAGTCAGAGAAGAACTGGACCAGGCTCAAGTACCCGACGTATCTGGGGAGCGGCCTCTGCGCGCTCGACATCCTCACTGTGATGGGGTACGGTCCTGAGGACGAGCGTATGGAGAAGCCAATCAGGTGGCTCCTCAGTGAACGCTCGAAGGACGGGCTCTGGTACAGGTCCGAACGGCCGCACCCCGACGCGGACCTGTGGATCACCGTGACGGCGATTTGCGTATTGTCACGTTATGCGGACGTGTTCTAGACCGGTGGGCAGGGCTTCCTCCGCAAAGATGATTTCCACCCTCTGCGCTACTGCATCCAATTGCCGCTTTCCAACCTTCCTGAAATAGTAGAGGAGTCGACCAAGAAGCTGCTGCATGCAGGGTGCCCCGCCTCTCGTTATTGGGTCTTGGTGGACGTAGAACGAAGAAGCCCCGACGATCCGCAGGTCCTGAAGACCGTGGAGGAGCTGAAGACATATCCGCTCAAGCTCAAGATCCTCTCCCGCCAGCGCGAGGACGGAACGTGGCCGATATCGGCCGCCCGCAAGGCCGACGAGGACCGAGGCCCCGGCCCGCCGTTCGGATGGACCTACATCACCATGCTCAGGCACCTGCAGGAGCTGGGAGACTACTACACCACGGCGGACGACGGGTACATCTCCGCGAGCCTCGAGAAGATCATCGGTTGGCAGAACGAGGGAGGCTACATTCCGGGACCGTTCTCAGCGGCGTACGCCAACCCGTACTACAACAGCTTCGCCCTGAGGGACCTGTGGCAGTACGGAATGGGAGACGACCCAAGGGTCCGCGAGCTCCAGAAGTGGCTCCTCGGGATGCAGCGTCCGGACGGCGGATGGGTCATGCCCAAGATCCAGGACATGCGCTACAAACCTCCGTACGGCAACATGAGGATGAGGGACTTCATCACTCTCATCGAGAGCGAGGACGCGCCGGCGTACGACCCAGCAGAGCACAACGACATTCCGAGCTGCATATGGTGCACGATGATGGCGGTCAGGGCGCTCAGCTGGTCCCCCGCCGTCAAGACGGACGCCGTCAAGCGCGGGGCCGAGTTCTTCCTCGACAGGTTCTTCCAAAGGAACTACCACCCGTCGTACTACCAATCCGAGAAGAACTGGACGACGCTCAGGTATCCGACCTACCTCGGCAGCGGCCTCATAGCCCTGGACATACTCACCTACATGGGATACGACCTTCGTGACGAGAGGATGGTGAAGCCCATAGAGTGGCTGGTCAACGAGCGCTCGAGGGACGGGCTGTGGCACCTCTCCGACCGGCCGCGACATCAGAAGGACGTGATGATGTCCTCGACGGCCCTCACGGTGCTCCTGCGTGTCGCGAAATCGATGTAGGCGGCCGCCGGGGAACCGAAACCATGATTTTCCGTGACGGCACTAACCGCCGCGCACATGATCTCCGAGATTCGAAAGGCGGTCGAGGAGTCGTCGAGGAAACTGTTCCAGATGTCGACTCCTCCGGTCAGATACTGGTTGCTCAGCGATGTCATGCGCAAGGAGCCCGAGGACAGCGTCCTCCAGCGGACCGTCGAGGAATGCAGGAGCTATCCCCCGAGGTTGAGGCTGCTCAACGCGCTAGGGGAAGATGGCACATGGCCGATCCCCAAGCATAGAAAGGACGAGGAGGACAGGGGACCGGGACCGCCGATAGGCTGGACGTACATCACCGTCCTGAGGAACCTGTACACGCTCGGGGACTACGTGACGACCAAGGGGGACGGCAACGTCGCGGCGGCGCTGGAACGCCTGCTCAGATGGCAGGTGGATGGCGGGTACATCCCGGGACCTACGACGACCGCCTTTCCGGAGCCGCATTACAACGGCTTCGCCCTCAGGAACCTCAACCAGTTCCGCATGGACAGGGACCCTAGGACCTACAGGCTCGAGCAGTGGCTCGTCAGGATGCAGCGCTCGGACGGGGGCTGGAACATCCCGTACGTCCAGGACGTGAGGTATCTGCCGGCCTACAAGCACATGAGGATGAAGGACTTCATGAAGCTCGTGCAGAGTGGGGACCGGCCGCAGTGGGACCCGAAGGAGCACGAGCACATACCCAGCTGCGTGTGGAGCACGCTCACCGTCCTGAGGGGGTTCTACTGGAGCCCCTCGATGAGATATCGACGGGAGATGCGACGCGGGGCGGACTTCGTTCTGGACAGGTTCTTCAAGCGCAACTACCATCCTTCGTACTACCAGTCGGAGAAGAACTGGACCACGCTGAAGTACCCGACACACTTCGGCAGCGGGCTGAGCGCGCTGGAGGTGCTGGCGTCGATGGGCTACGGGCCGGAGGACGGACGAATGGAGGCCGCGGTGAGGTGGCTGTTGAAGTCCCGGTCCAAGGATGGTCTATGGTATCGCTCGAACCGGCCGAGCCCGGAGAACGACCAGTGGATAACGGAGATCGCGCTCAGCATACTCGTCAGGTACGCTGGCATGTACGGATACTGATTGGCGGAGCGGCGTTCCACGAGTAACTGTAAATATCAGCTACCGTCTCGACTTCGCGATGACGACCATGGATGTCGCACGCGCGGGAGCGAATAGGGAGGGCCCCGCGCTCGAGGTGGTGGACCTCGTCAAGGACTACGGGGACTTCAGGGCGCTCAAGGGCGTCTCGTTCGCCGTGAAGAAGGGGGAGGTCTTCGGCCTCATCGGACCTAACGGCGCGGGCAAGACGACCGCGCTCAGGATAATCTCGACGATTCTTCAGATCACTTCCGGCAAGGTCAGGATGTTCGGTACGGACATAGCCGAGGAGCCTAACGAGGCGAGGAAGGTCATCAGCTACCTGCCGGAGGACGCTGGCGCGTACAAGAACCTCACGGGGAACGAGTACCTGGCGTTCATAGCGCGGTTCTTCGCCCAGGACCGCGAGGGCGTGAGCAGGATCCTAGCAAAGGGGGTCGAGATCGCCGACCTCGGTGACCGAATGGACGACAAGGTGGACACCTACAGCAAGGGCATGACGAGGCGGCTGCTCGTGGCCCGAGCGCTCATGATAGAGCCGAGCATAGCCATCCTGGACGAGCTCACCTCGGGGCTCGACGTGATCAACGCGCAGGAGATAAGGAAGCTCGTGAAGGACACCGCGCGGAAGGGCACGACCGTGCTGCTCTCGTCCCACAACATGCTCGAGGTCGAGCTCATGTGTGACCGGATAGCGCTCATCAACGACGGGGAGATAGTCGAGATCGGGTCCCCCGCCGAGCTGAAGGCCAAGCACGGAGCTGAGAACATCGAAGAGGTGTTCACGAAGGTGGTCGCATGAACAGCACGTTGAACATCCTCAGAAAGGAGCTCCGGGAGATGCTCACCAAGTCGACCATCCTCCCGGTGGTCGTCGTCGCGGTGCTCTTCGGGGCCATGGGTAGCATGATCGGCGGGATCGAGGAGCAGGTCACCGGGAAGCCGACGATCGGGGTGGTGAACGACGACATCGACGGCGAGCTCTCCGCCATCGCCATGCAGACGATGATAGAGAGGGCGGCGCTGGTCTACAACGGCACCGATGTCGACGAGGGGCTGGCGGCCGTCGACGCGGAGGGGGGCGTGGCGTTGCTGCACGTCCCGGCGGACTTCACGGAGCGCATCATGTCGGGGAGCCCGGGCTCGATCCAGGTATACTGGATCATGAAGGGGGCCGGCGTGATGGACTCCATCTCCTCCGAGGCCGTGAACAGCCTGCTGTGGTTTGTGAACAGGGACATCTCGATGCACCTGATCGAGGTCGACGCCTCCATCAACTCGACCCTCGCGCTCAACCCGGTCACACGGACCGAGACGACCATCTTCGGGGACAAGGTCATGGATGGCGTGTCGCCCGGGGCGTTGGGGTCGATCCTCTCCACCCAGTCGTTCATCGTCCCCCTCGTCATGATGATGCTCATCATGGCGGCGGGGGGGACGGTCATATCGTCCATGGGCATGGAGAATGAGAACAAGACGCTCGAGAC
>DUGQ01000194.1 GCA_013331315.1 Thermoplasmata archaeon | reverse complement strand
CTGCAACTGGTGCTCGTACGCAGGAGCGGACCTCGCGGGCACCGCCAGGCTGCAGTACCCTCCGAACGTCAGGATAATACGAGTCATGTGCTCCGGCAGGGTGGACCCCGCCTTCGTGCTCAAGGCGTTCGAGCTGGGGGCTGACGGCGTCATCGTCGCTGGATGTCACCCGTCCGACTGTCATTACATCAACGGCAACGAGAAGACCTCGATGAGGGGCGATTTCCTGTCAGAGTTCCTGGAAGAGACTGGTATCGAACACCAACGCTTCAAGGTCGAGTGGATAGCGGGCTCGGAGGGGCAGAAGTTCGCGGACGTTGTCCGCAAGATGGTCTCGGACCTCGAGAGGCTGGGACCGATCGCGCAGGAGGGTGCGTAGACATGGCGGAAGCCAAAGTGATTGGCGCGGTCCTGATCGTCGGCGGTGGGCCGGCGGGCATGCAGGCCGCATTGGACCTGGCGGACTCAGGGTACAAGGTATACCTTCTGGAATCGACCCCGAGCATAGGAGGCACGATGGCCCAGCTCGACAAGACCTTCCCGACGAACGACTGTTCCATGTGCATACTGTCACCAAAACTCGTCGCGACCGGGAGGCATGAGAACATCTCGATGCTCACGCACGCGGAGCTCAAGAAGGTCGAGGGCGAGGCGGGCAACTTCAAGATCACGCTCACGAAGCACTCCCGATACATCGTCGAGGAGAAGTGCACAGGCTGCGGTGTGTGCGCGGAGCACTGTCCCGTCGAAGGGACGAACGCGTTCGACAGGGACTTGGCGCCTGCGAAGGCGATATACGTCCCGTTCCCACAGGCTGTTCCTCTGGTCTACACGATCGACCGCGGACTCTGCATAGGCTGTGGCATATGCGAGAAGTTCTGCGAGGCGGAGGCGATCAAGTACGACATGGACTCGGACATCGAGGACGTCATAGAGGTGGGGGCGATCATACTCGCGCCAGGGTACGACGTCTACAACGCCTCCAAGAAGGCGATGTACGGTCACGGCGTCTTCTCCAACGTGCTCAGCAACATAGAGTTCGAGAGGATGCTGAGCGCCTCCGGCCCGACCGAGGGGCATGTGATCCGGCCGTCCGACGGGGATGTGCCTACGAGGATAGCGTTCATACAGTGCGTGGGATCGAGGGACGCTCAGACGCCCAACACGTACTGTTCTTCATACTGCTGCATGGCGGCCCTGAAGCAGGCAGTCATCGCCCAGGAGCACGTGCCAGGGCTCAAGACGACGATATTCTTCATGGACACGAGGGCTTTCGGCAAGGAGTTTGAGGAGTACCTCCACAGGGCGGAGACGGAGTACGGCGTGCGCGTGCTCAGGAACAACAGGATATCCAAGGTCCAGGAGGATCCCGCGACCGGGAGCCTGCTGCTGAGCTTCATCGAGGGCGCCGACATAAGCGACGAGGCTTTCGACATGGTCGTGCTCTCCGCCGGAGCGACCCCGCCCGAGTCGTCGAGGGGGCTGGCGAAGTCGCTGGGCATCAAGTTGAACAAGTTCGGCTTCTGCGAGACGGACGAGCTCGCGCCGGTCGAGACCTCGGTCCCCGGTGTGTACGTATGCGGAGCATTCTCGGGGCCGAAGGACATCCCGGACTCGGTCGCACAGGCGAGCGGCGCGGCCGGCAAGGTGTCGGCGCTCCTCGCCGACGAGAGGGGCAAGCTCGTGACGAAGAAGGAATACCCTGAGGAGAGGGACGTGACGGGCAAGGAACCACGGGTCGGCGTCTTCGTCTGTCACTGCGGCATCAACATAGGCGCCGTCGTGGACGTCCCCGCGGTGATGAACTACGCGTCCAAGCTTCCGGGGGTCGCGTATGCGGAGGCGAACCTGTACACCTGCTCCCAGGATACCCAGAAGAAGATCAGGGAGATGATCGAGAAGCACGACCTGAACAGGGTCGTCGTCGCCAGCTGCACCCCGAGGACGCACGAGCCGCTGTTCCAGAGCACGGTCAGGGAGGCGGGTCTCAACAAGTACCTGTTCGAGATGGCGAACATCAGGGACCAGTGCTCTTGGGTCCACAGGCTCCAGCCGGAGGCTGCGACGGAGAAGGCGAAGGACCTCGTGAGGATGGCGGTGGCCAAGGCGGCCATGCTGGAGCCACTGCCTCAGCCGAAGATACCGGTCACACCGGCCGCGCTCGTCATCGGTGGAGGGCTGAGCGGGATGACCGCGGCCCTCGAGATCGCGAAGGCCGGGTTCGAGATGCACATAGTAGAGAAGGGCAAGGACCTCGGCGGGCACATAAGCAGGATCCATCACACGCTCGCGGGAGTGGACCCCCAGGAGACGCTCGCCAAGCTTCGGAAGGACGTGCAGGGGAACAAGAACATCAAGATACACCTCGAGGAGACCGTCGCGGAGGTCAAGGGATACATAGGCAACTTCGAGACCACGCTCGCGGGAGGCGACAAGATAAAGCACGGGGCGGTGGTCGTCGCCTCGGGCGCCGTCGAGTACGAGCCCAAGGAGTACCTCTACGGACAGCACCCCAAGGTCATCAAGCAGACAGACCTGGGGGACAAGCTGGCCAACGGCAAGTTCGATGCCGACTCGGTGGTGATCATACAATGCGTCGGGTCGAGGGACGAGGAGCACCCCAACTGCTCGAGGATCTGCTGCTCCACGGCGATGGCCAACGCGCTGAAGATACGCAGGGAGCACCCCGAGATCAGCGTGTACATACTGTTCAGAGACATACGCACGTTCGGGTTCGCCGAGGAGAACTACAACGAGGCCGCCCGTCAAGGGGTGACGTTCCTCAGGTACGACCCGGAATCGCCCCCGAGAGTAAGCGCGGACGGGGACGACATCGTCGTCGAGATCGACGAGCAGTTCATAGAGGAGACCGTCACGCTGAGGCCGGACTACGTAGTCCTGAACGCCGCGGTCCACCCGAACCCCGACAACAAGGACCTGGCCCAGATGCTGAAGGTCCCGCAGAACAAGGAGGGCTACTTCCTCGAGGCGCACATGAAGCTCAGGCCGGTCGACTTCGCGACAGACGGCATATTCCTGTGCGGGCTCGCTCACTCGCCCCGGTTGATCGACGAGAGCATATCGCAGGCGCTCGCGGCGGCAGCGCGCGTGAACACCGTGCTGTGTAAGCCGTTCATTGAGGCTGAGGGCGTGGTGAGCGTCGTCGACGAGGACAAGTGCATCGGATGCGGCAGGTGCGAGGAGCTCTGCGAGTACGGCGCGCCCAGGCTGGAAGAGGTCTCCCCAGGCGTGTTCAAGTCCAAGGTCAACGAGGCGCTCTGCAAGGGCTGCGGCTCGTGCGCTGTCGAATGCTGCTCCAGGGCGATACGCCCGAAGCACTTCAGGAGCGACCAGATACTCACGATGATAGAGGCGGCACTGGCGGAGGACGAGGACAAGCAGGAGGCGAAGGCATGACCGACGAGAAGTTCGAGCCGAACATCGTCGCCTTTTGCTGCAACTGGTGCTCGTACGCGGGGGCCGACCTCGCGGGCGTGAGCAGGATGCAGTACCCTCCTAACGCGCGTATCATACGTGTCATGTGCTCGGGGAGGGTCGAGCCCTATTTCATCCTCAGGGCCCTCGAGCTTGGAGCGGACGGCGTCCTCGTCGCGGGATGCCACATTGGCGATTGCCACTACATATCCGGCAACGTCGAGGCGGAGAAGCGGATGAAGACCACCCAGGACCTGCTCGACGTGGTCGGCATAGGCAGGGACCGAATGAGACTCGAGTGGATCTCGGCCTCGGAGGGGCAGAAGTTCGCGGCGACCATGAAGGAGTTCACGGAGCAGATAAGGAAGCTCGGGCCCAACCCGATGCCGAAGGTCCCGAAGGCCGCGAGGACCGAGCAGGCCGACCTGAAGCAGATGGTGGACGAGCTGATAGAGGACACCGGTGCCTTCGACTGCGTGGAGTGCGGGAAGTGCACGACCGTCTGTCCGGTCGCGAAGTACGACCCCGAGTTCGCCCCGAGGACCATCGTCCTCAAGGCGACAGAGGGACAGGCCGAGACCATCGCCACGAATAGGGACATATGGACCTGCATAACGTGCGAGCAATGCAACTCGATGTGCCCGTACAAGGTGGACTACTCCGGCTTCATACGCGGCCTCCGCGCGGAGGCCGTGAAGATGGACAGCCCCCCCGCGTGCAGCCAGGGCGGCGTGATCCAGGGACTGATAAGGGTCCAGGCGCACGGGGACTTCAAGCAGGACAGACTGGGCTGGTTGACCGATGACCTGAAGGTCGCGGAGAAGGGCGAGGTGTTCTACTTCACGGGCTGCGTGTCATACTTCGACGCGCTCTTCAAGGACAGGGATCTCAACCTCTCTGGCATACCCCAGGCGGTCGTAAAGATAATGAACAAGGCTGGCGTTACCCCGGTNNGGGCCTCCAGAAGCTGATGAAGAAGAACGTCGAACTCATCAAGGCTTCAGGGGCGAAGAAGGTCGTGTTCTCATGCCCCGAGTGCATGAGGACTTTCGACCTTGACTACCAGGACTTCATGGGGGACTTCGAGTTCGAGCTGACGCACGTATCCGAGTACGTGGACGAGCTGATACAGGAGGGCAAACTCAAGCTGAAGCCCAGCGCTAGGAAGCTGACCTTCCAGGACTCGTGCAGGCTCGGGAGGCACATGGGCATATACGACCAGCCCAGGGACGCGCTGAAGGCTTCGGAAGGCACCGAGCTGGTCGAGATGGAGAACAGTCGGGACAAGGCGCTCTGCTGCGGCGTCAGCGCATGGGCGACCTGCGACGAGATAGCGAGGAAGATCCAGGTTGACAGGCTGAAGGAGGCGAAGAGGACCGGCGCGGACTGCCTGGTCACCGGCTGCTACAAGTGCCTCATACACCTGTCATGCGCGAGGGACAACAAGCTGGAAGGGATCCCCAAGGAGCAGGTCGATGTCAAGTTGAAGGATCTGAGCGTCGCGATCGAGGAGACGCTCGAGTGACAACAACCAAGGAAGGTTAGGATGACGACCAAGAAGGCAACGAAGAAGGAGAAGAAGGCCGAGGAGAAGGCGACAGACCAGCGGTTCCTCCTCATAGAACTGTCATGCAAGGACCACAAGTGCTCACCGTGCACGTACCCGAACTGTCAGAGGTTCGTCAGGGAGAAACCGAAGAAGACCCCCTTCGAGACCCGGATGACCAAGATGTTCGAGGTCAGGAAGCCGATGGTCAAGCCAGACGACACCAGGGAGCGGTTGGTGCTGATAGAGCTCTCCTGCAAGGACAAGAAGTGCTCGCCTTGCACGTACCCGAACTGCCAGAGGTTCGCCNNCTGAGGCGCTCCAGTCGAAGAAGAAGGCGCCGTTCAAGGTCAAGATAACGGAGATCGAGAGCGGGGCCGACGTGAAGAAGGTCATGAAAAAGGGAAAGGCTGCCAGTTGACGGCAGGCGCGGCCCGGGAACGACGATAATTGGCCATCGAAGCGGTGGTCGGTGCCTGTTGTTCGTCGGGTGGTCAACGAAACAGATAATAGAGAGTAGGGGTTACGGAAAAGGGCCGTTTGAGGGGGGGTCCTAGGGCTCGCCCGCAAGGATCAGGCTCGCTACAGTACAAAGGTCGAGAGGATTTCGAAGGACTCTTTGGAGGGCTGTGAATGGAGAAGTCGGTAATGGTGATTGGAGGTGGGGTCGCGGGCATACAGGCAGCGCTGGACCTCGCGGACAAGGGGATTATTGTTCACTTGGTCGAGAAGTCCCCGAGCATCGGGGGCAGGATGGCTCAGCTGGACAAGACTTTCCCGACGAACGACTGCGCCATGTGCA
>DUGQ01000241.1:4344-9755 GCA_013331315.1 Thermoplasmata archaeon | reverse complement strand
CATCGCCGCGTCGAATCCGCTGAACCTGTGAATCGCACTACCATCGGAGGGCAGCGTCCCGCTGGCCAACATCACCCCCGTGCGGGCGTAGTAGACCTCATACTGAACGTCGTCTGGATAATCCAGACTGCGAATCTGTATCGTAGCTTTCTCACGGAACACATCGGTACAGGAATAGACCAGTGCGAATGAGGTCAACATAATCGCGGCAACCACTACTGCAACCAGTCTGACCCATCCCGACCAGCGCCTGTGAGTGGGAGATTTTGCGTCACCTACGATGCCATTCTGCCTCAACGCCATATCCTCATGGTCAGAATCCCTCTCGATGGCTTAAAGACTCCTCCTTGCCGGTCTACCCTCTTCCTGTATATAGAACAGAGGTAATCTTGTGCCTCCAATCTCAGAGGACATTCTAGATGGAACTTGGTCGACAACATGAGGAAGGGGGAAGAGGTTTTGCCGGGCTGACCTTCTTTAACCGTAAAAGGATTGGAGTCTGAAATGCGTTGTTTGGCCGTGTCTCTGTCCAGGCTCGGTTGGGCANNAGAGACCCCAATCGGGGTTCAACAACCTCAGCGACGGATTCTTCAAAAGGAACCGCCTGCCGGCGTGTGGCCAGCCGGACAGGCGTCAAATGGTTTGTGCCTAGGCTTTAGACAGTGGAATCAGGGACCGCGACTAAGGCGTGCAGCAGGTGCCGTCCTCAAGGTTGTCGCAGATTCCGTCCCCGTCTAGGTCGTTGTCACACTCGCCGTCGCAATCGCACGTGCAGTCCGGGTTCAGCTCCGGGTCTCTGATCTGGTCCTGGTCCCCGTAGAGCACGCCGTTCCCGTTCTCGCCGCCGTCCCATTTCGCCGTGACGGCCATCGCACTGACAGCAAGGAGGCTTGCGCCAAGCGCCAACGAGATCCAGGCCTTGCCCAGCACCTTCCTGTCCTTCTTCTGGCCAGATACGGTCCTGGCCACTTCACTCTCGAACTCCTTCCTCATGTCCTCACATCCTTAGTTTCTTAACATCGAGGGCGTCCACTTCTGTGACGGTCCTGCTCAATGCCCATCCTCTCTGCCCGTATCCAGTGGTCCGAGGAGTATCTCCTTTACGGTACGGTTATCAAAGGGTGGCACAATCGCCCGGGCACTCTCCCGAGTCCCCTCCGGTCTTGCCCTCATGTCTGGGCCGAGCGGTACCATGCTATTTATGAGAAATTTGCAGTTTTGCAGTAATTGTATCAGGGTTGATAATTGTACTAACGCGCTAGACGGCCGTCAGGGCAGACCAATTCACCGTCCGTCGTGCCACCACGGCCCTCCCAATCTCACCGGGGCTGACGAGCACCTCCGGTAATCAGGCGCAGGTCTCGGCGACCCGCTCACTCAAGGACCCCGAATCTGTCCAGGCTTCGTACGATGCGAGCCACATGCGGCTCCGCATCTATCCGCAGGCCGTACCTGTTGAAGTACTTCTGAAGGGCGGACAGCCCGCTCTCGAGGGCCTTCCTTGCCTGCTCCAGACGCATCCAGGGGATGTCCCCTGTTCGATCCACCCTCAGCGCCTCCGAGAGGTCGATGAACCAGGGCTCGCCCTCGTGGACGAGGATGTTGAACGCGCTGAGGTCGGTGTGGACCACGCCGGCCTTGGCGAGGTCCTCCACCCCCCGCAGAACCTTCCGCAGGAAATCCTCAGGCGCCTCCAGCTCCGTCTCCTGGAGCTTGGGAGAAGGGCCGTACTCGTCACCGAGGTACCTCAGGGAGAACATGTTCTCAACCCTCTTCGCCGGCGCGGGCACGCGCGCGCCCCCGTTCCACGCCTGTCTGGTGAGTTCGAACTCCCTCGCGGCAATCCAGCCCGTGCTGTCGAGCTTGACCGGCCNNAGATACACGTCCGCTTCCTTGCCTGCGCTGATCAGCCCGACTACCTCAGTAACGAGGCCGGAGGCGAGTATCGAATCTACCGTCGAGCGGTACCCTGCCTCCTTGAATTCCATGGTACCTGACTTCAGGCGCCATATGACGCTCTTGTCGAGATACAGATCGTTCGGCATTGTCTTCTTCTTATGATTTGGACGTTCGCAATGCTAGCTCAATCTCACCGAACGCCGTGGGACCGGGCTCAAAATCATGCGGTCCCCGGCGCGACTGGACATACCATCTCAGACATACTCATCCGGGAACCTCCTGGTCTCTTGACCACGGGGATGTTACAGAACCATGCCTAATAAAGCTTGCGGGCCGAGGGCCGCTGAGACGTCGTCGAGAAGAGCTAAGTCTCAGTATGGCCGTCTCGGCCGGATGAGAGCCGGTCTGGAGGAGGGTTCGTCCCATGCCCGATAACAGAGAGGTAGAAGAGGCCGTGTCCAAGGCCAAAGGCCTGCTGAGGGAACTAGGATACGAGTGCGATGTGACCTCGGGGGACCTCAGGAGATGGTTCGAGGCGGACACGCTGTACGACCAGGACTTCGGGCTGGACAAGGTCATAGCCGTGCCGCTCATCGTTGTCCACGAACTCGTCGAGATCGACGAGGTGAAGAAGACAGGGCTCCAGCTCGGGAAGCGAGTCATCCTCGACAACCCGGATCTTGTCGAGGCGGCGCACCTGAAGGCGACTGAGATGGAGATGCGCGCTGCTCTCTCGGTCAGGAACTTCGAGCACGTTCGCGCGCGTCTCGCGAACATGAGGAGTTGGATCGAGGATCCGTCCGTCTCGCCCGAGTACAAGGAGAGGTACTCAGAGTTGCACGCGAGCATATCGGAAGAGCTCGAGCGGAGGTCGGGGAGGGACGACGCATGAAGGGCAAACGGGTGTCGAAAGCCGCGACCCCTCCGGTCATGGAGAGACACCTCGTAGCTCCCTGCGGGATGAACTGCAACATCTGTGCTGGGTATCTCGCCTCGAAGCACGACGTCAAGGCCAAAGGCATCCGGTTGATGTATTGCATAGGATGCAGGCCGAGGGACAAGAACTGCGCGTTCCTGAAGAGGGGTTGCGAGCTGCTGCGGAAGGGTAAGGTCGAGTACTGCTACGAATGCGACGACTTCCCCTGCGACCGTCTGTCGGCCATGGACAAGCGCTACAGGGAAGACTTCAGGATGAGCGAGATCGAGAACCTGGAGTACATTCGCGACCACGGCATCGAGGGGTTCCTGAGGGCGGAGGAGTACAAGTGGAGATGCCCGAGGTGCGGAGGGGTGACGAGCTGTCACAACGGCATCTGCTTCGAGTGCGGCCTCGAAGAGCTCAGGAGCAAGAAGAAGAAGTACCGGTGGTAGGCCGGAGCGACGGCCTGAGCATCCTGATATACACGGATGGCGATTATCCCGATGGATGGTTCGATGGATCGGAGCTTCGTGGCGGTGGCAGTAGGCGTGGTCGTTGGCGTGATGCTGGTGCTTGTAGGCTTCTACGGGATGCTCCCGCGACACGTCGAGAAAGTCAGCTACTCCGACCCGGTCGATGCCGGGTTCGCCGCCGAATTCGACGTGGTCGCCCTCTCCGGGGAGCTTATCGGGCCGGAGTTCGTGATAACGCTCGTGATGAGGGGCTACGCCGACCCGGACGACTGCTGGTATTCGGCTATTGTTGTCGCGCGAATTGCGGACAGCTCGGAAGACCCGCATATCTACAGGATGGAGTTCTACGACGGCTACGAGCACAACTACTACGTCTTCACATACCTGTCGGACGGGGACCTCGTGTTCAAGTTCCCTCTCGATCGACTTCTGGACGACTCGTACATAGTCGGCCTTGAGGCGTCTGCAAGCGGGTTCTCTGGGTCGGCGTACGGCACCGATTGGATCAACACCGGGAACAGAAGCGAGATGAGCCTGGCGTATGCGTTGGACCTCGGGCTCGACCCTCTCGTGCCCCTGATCGCGGGTATCTGCGCCCTCACAGCGACCGTAGTGGTGTTCACCATCAGGTTCGGCGATGGAATCCGTGGGACACGCATGCGTCCCAAGTGAAGTCTGAGTCCTTCGGACAATCATCTTTAGGCAGTTGGCACATTATCAACCGTGGTGAAGCGGAGACACGTCGCGGCCGACGGCACGGAGTTCGTGATAAGAGAGCCGAAGGGCTCCGACGCCAAGGCGATGATGAAGTACATCAACTCGGTGATACGCGAGAAGCGTTCAGGCATCATATTAGACAAGNNCAAGCCCCTCACCCTCAAACAGGAAGAGGCCTGGCTCAAGGACAGGCTCGCGGAGATACGCAAGAAGACGACGGTCATCCTCGTGGCGGAGTCGGACGGTGAGATAGTGGGCAACTGCCACACCAGCAGACACCAGTGGAAGGAGCGCCACCGCGCGTCAATCGGGATAGCGCTGAAGAAGGAAGCCAGGGGCAAAGGGCTCGGAAAGGCCATGATGGAGGCGACGATGGACCTCTCCGTCGAGCGCATGCCGGGTCTTGAGGTCTTCGACCTGTCGGTCCTGGATTACAACGAGACCGCCCAGAAGCTGTACTCAGGGCTGGGCTTCTTCGAGGTGGGATCGATCCCGAGGGCCATGAAGGAAGGCGACGAGTACGCCGACGAGAAGATCATGGTCAGGTTCGTCGACGCGAGGAAGAGGCCACGCAGGAAGGCCAGGAAGCCCCGGCCCCGGAAGTGACCTGTTGACGTAGGCCAGTACGATTTCGGCGAGCCCTGGCGAATGTCGAACCTCGGAGTCAGAAAGTAATATGTCGGACGTGTTGCCTCAGTGACCGCGTTACCAGCCTGGGCTCGAGTTGCCCGGGCGAGTGCCCGCAACCCCGTCCGGGGGAGCAGCGGCGTAGTGCCGCGGAACGGACAGGGCGAGGGGGTAGAGAAGTGTTCGGAGAGTTCCAGAAGACACTGCGGGGATACATCCGCAGCGAGTTCATGAGAGACTACGGCAAGCTCAACGTGCTCGCGGCCATAATCGGCGTCTTCGGAGCGTTCATCGCGATCGCCTTCAGATGGATGATATCCGCCTTCCAGGAGATATTCTTCATAGGGGGCTCCCCGGTCGACAACTCCCTCGGGATATGGATAGTGGTCGTGCCCGCGATAGGAGCGGTGTTCGTGGGCGTGCTCGTGTACTGGGTCGCGCCCGAGGTCAAGGGCGCGGGCGTGGCCGATGTCATGCGGGGGCTCGTCGCGAACCGAGGACGGTTCAGGGCGAGGGTGCCTGCGCTGAAAGCCCTGGCGTCCTCGATCACGCTCGGCTCGGGAGGCTCGGGCGGTCGTGAGGGTCCGATAGTCCAGATAGGGGCGTCCTTCGCGTCGGCCATCGGGCAGAGGCTCAAGCTCACAAGCACCGAGCTGAGGATCATGGTAGCGTGCGGCGCCGCCGGAGCCATCGCCGCGACATTCAACACGCCAATCGCGGGGGCGGTTTTCGCCCTCGAGCTGCTCCTGTTGGAGTTCAAGACCAGGTCGTTCATC